>NZ_JACGVA010000065.1:0-120829 GCF_014076985.1 Colwellia sp. MB3u-8 | reverse complement strand
TGAGCTTAGTTAATATTGCTGCTTTAAACTGACTTGAATATCTTTGATAATCCACTATCTTTGACTTACCGCACCCTGTTTATTTATAAAATTAATTGAGGCGACAACTATCCTGACACAGGGGGCTTTGTCGCCTCTAACTCTCTTTGTTCTATGGACGCAGGTGAAATATTTAAGGAAGCACTTTCTTGATTTTTATTGTTTTGGGTAGATGTTTTTTTTAAATTTATTATTTCATTATTCGCGGAATCTAATTGCTTTTTTAATAACTCATTTCTATTAGTTAATAACGCAACTCCCTCTACAGAACTTCTAACTTGTGCCTTTAATGTAAGTAGCTCAGATTCAAGTTGAGTATATTTGCCCATAAGCTCGGTTTTAGCTTTGAATAGCTGATTAACTCCTTCTTCGCTCAACCTAATTTTTAATTCACGAATGGCCTGACTTTGTTCCGCTATTATTTTTTTGTATCTATTAAAAAACATTTATGAATTCCTTATTAAACGTTATACAAAGCACTTTATAAAAATATCAAAAGCATTAACTACTAACACTTGTATGCCTCTATCACTTGCTTTAACTGCTCTAATAGCTTTATACACTCTCGCCTGGTGACCTTGCCTTGATTTTGAAAGTAGTTCCTAGGGTGGATGAGGTTACGCATTACACGTATGTTGTGGGCGGCATTTACAGTTTCATAATCTAATTCGCCTAATTTTTTAAGCAAGGTAATGCCTTTGCTTAAGGTCATTTCGGCATCATCTCGGTAATAGTCGTGCTTTTCGGTTTCTGATAACCAATCGAGAATAATGGCTTCTAAAATGGAGCCACAAATAACCATAGACGATTTATATAAGCCTTTATCAATGCAGACTTTTAGCTCCTTCAAATCATCCTTTATTAACTTTTCAATAATGGCTCGTTTTGAAATGCGCAGTTTATCTAGCTCTTCGAGTAGAAAACTGTCTTGTAAACGCCCCTTATCTTTTATGCCTAACATTAAACGGTTTATTTTATCTATGTCGGTTTCTGGTGCTTGTAGTTGTTGATATAGCTCATCACTTTTTGCCAAAATATCGTCATCAGGTAATAATATTGGTAGTTGTCTAAAATCTTTAATATTTAAGCGTGGCATTACACTGCCTACTGCCATTTTTAATGAGTATTTTTTTGCGCATTCACTTTGTAGGTATAAGCATAGGTATTGAGCTGACAGTTTTGGATTGGCATTAAGACGAATAAGGTAATTATGCGCGGGGGCAAAAACTCCGGCTAGCTCAGCGTTAACTAAATACACCTTCGAACCGTTAGGTGTAATGATGATATCGCCTTCAACCAATACTTGATTAGTTGCGTCACCGTCAATTATGGGTAATTGCTTAGGTATAACTCCACTACTAGGCAGTAACGACCATTTAAACACTTTATTTTGTGCTAATTCACCTCCCTTAACAGGGTTTATATTTTTGACTTCCGCTAAGCTTGCTAGTGCTTCAAATTTGGCTTTTTTATATCGACTGATATCTATTTGATTATCAGGATGATAAAACGAGACTTGCAAGCGAGTTGTGTCTAGTTCTTTGGCAGGTACTTTAAAGGTTTTAAATTGTTGTGCTTGTTGGTTGTTGGAATATTCACCAAAAAGCTCGCTCTCAATATGAGTTAAAAATTGTTTAAAGATATCTGAATAGACAATATCAGGTAACTGCCCTGACTTATCAGCTTTCGGGGTTAATTTGCTATCAACAGGCTTGAGTGTTTTAGCTGTCGCACCTGTTGAAAATTCAGCCATCAGCACATCATTTACCTGCTCTGTACCTAAGACCAGCAAGCTAAATGAAATAGCAGTAATAGGTGACCAAATAGTGCCAACATCAATTACGGCAAGTAATGCATATTGCTGAAACAATGGTTCAAGCTGTCGTTTATGTTGGCTACTCGTTAACCAAAGTGCTGGCACAACTACAGTTTGTACATCTTCGCTTTGACCTTTCTCATGAGGTGTTAACGCATAATCAAGATAATCCCTGATGTTATTTTCATCTTGTGGGTTAATGCCTAATAACTGGCGTTCTTCAATGGCATTAAGTAGTAGTGACATAAAACATCCTTGTTTTGCTTTGCATTTTATTTAAAGTTCGCCAGCGAAGGCTTTTTGGCTGAGAGAGTTGAATAATTCATCCAACCTCTTGATTGAAAGCTTTATTTTTTTTATTTTCATACGAATATTTGAAGTTTTATTAACAAAGTCATTCTGAATTTCCATACAGGGGACTGGAAGTATAAATTTTTTAATCTCTATTAAGTGTAAATCCGGTACGCCCGCCCCTTTTATTGAACGATCCGCTTGTCTCTTCAATGCAGACGTTGCCAAAACCTCTTTTAAAAAATAAGGGTTAATTTTACTATGATCTGGTTTTAGGAGTGCAACACTAACATAAAGGCTAAAGTCCTTTTTAACGTCTATTATTGTAGGTCTACCGTATGTCGCCCCTATTTTTGTATATAAGATGTCTAAGTACTCAGGGTTACAACGTCTAATATACTTTTCATGAGCTTCTTTGGATATAAACTTTGTATTATCAAATTTTAGCTCACCTGTTGTTATGTCTTTCACTGAAATAAATGGGATTCCACTTTCTAAATATTCAGGTTTAAAGTGGACTCCATCAGTTACTTTTGTTACCACATCACTAATTTTTTTTATTTCCCACCCTTTAGGGTTAGTAACAGGATCGCCGAACATGTCTAGGAAGACGCTGCGGAGGAAGTCGTCGGCGAGTTGGATGGCTTGTTGGCGTTTGCAGCGGATGGCATCGGCTTTATCTAAAATCGCGGCAATGCGTTTTTGCTCGTCTAGTGGTGGTAGTGGGATTTCTACAGCCTCAAGTTTCCCTTTTGTGATATGCTTTAATCCAACACCACCATGAGCCTGATCAATAATGTAATTTAGTTGAGAGTTAATGGCATATCTTAGATAATCTTTGCTTATCTTATTTTCATCAACATCAACTCTAAAAATATGTTGATTTAGAACTCCAAAACCACGATTCCAAAAAAAAGCACCAAACGAAGTTCCTGGAGTACCTGACCAGGAAAAAAGTAAATCTCCAGTATTAATATGAAATCTTTCTTCAACTGAAAAGTTACAATAGTTGAATGGTTTAGATTCATTATTGAGGTTTTGTATTCTAACAATAGGATCACCTTTTTCAGACCAGTCTGAAGGTTTAAAGGCTCTTCCATTTTGTAGTTTACAAATTGAACCGAAAGGAACTAACTTCATTTAAGCATGCCCTCCAACGCTTTTAAGTCGATCATGATTTCATTTTCTAAATCCACTAACTTACTTAAAATCACCTTAGGCGCTTCATAGACTTCTTCTTCATAGACCACTTCTTTATAACGATTAATCGATAAGTCGTATTTGTTGCCAATAATCTCAGCTTTACTGACCCAAAACGCTTGTTGGGTTTTATCGTTGTGCTCACTGGTTGCCATCGTTTTATCGCGGGCTTTAAACTCAGCCACTAGGCTGGGTAAGTCGTTGGCTTTAATGGGCGTGCGTTTATCGTCGAGTGAGAAACCATCAGCTTTTACGTCATAAAACCAAACATGGTCGGTGCTGCCGCCTTTAGTGAAGATTAGAATGGCGGTAGATACACCCGCATAGGGTTTAAAAACGCCGCTTGGCAAGGAAATAACCGCTTCAAGCTGATTATTATCTACCAATAATTGGCGCAGTTGGACATGGGCTTTAGATGAGCCAAATAATACCCCATCAGGCACGATAGTCGCTGAACGGCCACCTACTTGTAACATGCGCTCTATCAGCGCGACAAATAACAACTCAGTTTTTTTAGTTTTTACTTTACGCAATAGCTCTGGGCAGACGTCTTCTTCGTCTAATGTGCCTTTGAACGGCGGATTAGCGAGAATAATTTGCATGCCGCCGTTGGCTTCATTAGGGAAGTTTTCGCTAAAACGCTGACTTAAAGTATCTTGATAATGAATGTCGGGTTGCTTAATGCCGTGCATCACTAAGTTCATTGCGGCTACCCGTAACATGGTGGCGTCAAAGTCAAAACCGTGGAACATATCGGTATCAATGTGTGCTCGCGCTTCAGGTTCAATTAGGTCACCTGAATAGAGGATGTTTTCAACTTGTTTGCCGTATATATCAAGTAACGGCTGGCCCTTGTCTTCATCAGCGCCATTACCTCTGCCGTCGCCATCGGTAATAAAAATAGGCTCACGTTCAATGCCCTCTTTTGAGGTGTATTTTTCCAGCAAGTATTCGTATGAAACAGATAAAAAGCCACCGGTACCGGTTGATGGGTCGCAAATACGGCTGGTTAAGTCTGGGTCCATTATTTCGACCATAGCACGGATAATATGGCGCGGCGTTCTAAACTGGCCATTAATGCCTGCGGTGGTGAGTTTACTTAATAAGTACTCGTATAAATCACCTTTAGTATCGCTATTATCTAGCGGTAAGTCGTTAACCATTTCAACCGCTTTTACAAGCAAGCTTTGCTTTTGGATCATCAACTGCGCGTCTTTCATAAACTCGCTAAATATTGAACCTTCATTCTCTTCTGTAACCGAATCACTTGAGCTTGAGGCGAAGAACGGAAACAACTCGTCTTTTACGGTTTTATAAAGCTCTTCAGCGCCTAAATGGCGAATATTTTGCCAGCGTAAGTGTTGCTGTTGTTGGTTAAAGCGGTGGCTAAAGGGTTTATTGGTGCGAGCACTGCGTTTTTCATCCGCTTGCTCGTTCATATCCAACATGCGGGCATACATTAAGAAGGTAATTTGCTCAATTACCGTTAACGGGTTGGTAATACCGCCTGTCCAGAATTCTTCCCAAAGTTTGTCGATTTTGCTTTTTAATGGACCTGTGATCATGTGGTTCTCTTATGTATGAAAGTATTATGTAAATGTAAATATAAATGTAAATGTTGTGTTGGTGATCTCAAAAAACTATGAGCCCCACACAATGCTAAAGCTTTTGTCTGATACTTTTCTAATACCGTCAAATCCATACGTACGTCCAGTATCATCTTCCAGATCGTTGACCAAGGCGTCTAATTTAACAAAAAAATCAGCTAATTCTGCTAAGGTGATATTTTCTTTTTCACTTCCCAATACAGTTATATCTTCACCTTTTTCACTATCATCCATATCAATGTTATGACTGTATATGCCCGTATCAATTTTTATAGGTCCGTTATTACCTACGATACCTTTTGCCATTGTTAAGATTTCTGCTGCTGCAAATAAATCACTCATGGTTTTAATCCTTTTATTTAAATGTCGTTTCTTAAGCCAATAGCTACTGGCAAAAATGGAATGTTGTTGTCGGTATAGTTAAAAAACTTTACGGTTAGTTGCTTGCCAATAGCATGGTCTTTTTCTAACCATGCCTGGTGTTTTTCTTGAAGTGTGCCTGAGGCGACACAGTTGAACTTTTCGCCTTGTAAAGTTTCACATACGTAAATGGGAAGTTCGTAGGTGTTGCCATTGCGGGTAACGGTTTTGCCTTGTGCTATGTCAATAACGGTAAACTCAGCATCTTGAAAGTCTTTTTTCTTGATTAACGACTTAGAGCGCTTACCATCTTCATAGCCTGTATCAGACCAGCGCAACATAGTACCCTCAAAACCTGATGCTAGGTTTTCACTATGAAATAAGTCCAGTTCGACATTGGTAGTTAACTCTTTAGTGTCAACGATAGAAATTGATTCGTTGTTAGCGTTTAACAGGTTGTTAAGGTAATTCAACCGTTGTGGATAAGGCTGGTTGGTTTCAATGGTGTCGTATAGGTAATATTTAAGTTGCTCAGTTTGTGGCTGCTGTTTTTTAACCAATGAACTTATTGTTTGTAACGACTCTCCATGCAGGTAAATTTCACCGTCAAGCGTTGCACCATTCCAAATATTATTATCAAAAAGTTTTTGCAGCTCATTTTTAATGTGAGGTAACTCAACTGTTTTACCTTGCCTTGAATATAATACGGCTTGTTTGTCTTTTACCGTAGCTAACAGCCGGTGACCGTCTAGCTTTGGCGAGCAAAGTAAAGGGAACTGCCAGTTTTTCACTTTATCAAGTGTTTGCGCCAGCATGGGTTTTAAAAACCCTAAACTGTTAGTAACCTGCTCTTCACCTGTAGGAATGTCAGTTAAATAACCTTTTTTGATTTTTTTATCTGCGGTAGCTTGTGCATTTAAAATGGCTTGCTCGGTTACGCTTGTTTCATTGGCTTTACCAATATTTTTGCCCTTATCTATCGTTGTTACAGACTCAACGCCTTTACCACCCAAGACTTTAATTTGCGTAGTAATTATATTGGCACTTACTACTGCACTCTCTGCATCATTTTCTGTAACTTGGATTTGCCAACTACCCACTGATTTATTGGCATTGATTCGGTAAATGGTTTGTTCAAATATAACTTTCACTATACTCCTCCCCAAAAGACTAGGTTGCCTTCCATATCGAAAAGAAACTCTCCAACTTCACAGTAGTCGAGATATTCACTATCTTTAATAGTGAATACAGGCTGCTCTTTCAGTTTTTCTAATAGGTATTGATAAAACTTAATATCTTTATCTGATAGTGCGTTTATCACATCTATATTTTTTTGAGTGAGTTGCTTCTTAATTTGTTCGATATCTTCATTTGAATAATCACTATCACGTAACTTTTTCATATTAGATTCAGTAAAAAGTTTTTCGCATTCAGCATCACCATCTTGTCTAACGTCCATATACTTAATATCAAATTCTGAAATTGATTTAGTTATATTTGCGATTAATGTCTTTTTATAATCTTCCATAATCTTTCTCTTTATTTTAAATTAAGGAGTTATCTAACTGACTTGATGTAATTTTTTTATCTATGTTGTGACAGTCTGGATACTCTTGCAGTAGTATGCCTTCGACAAAGTTTTCTATTGCCTCATTTGCTTTTGCTTGAGTTGAGAATGCTCCAAGCATTTGACTAAAAGTTGACCCTTCTTCATTTTGAAAATTTACTGTCGCTATAAATATATTCATGACTATCCTTTATAATTTTGTTATTTGTTATTTGTTATTTGTTTATAGCAAAACCCAGACCAAAAAATAATCACTTAAAAAACAAGAAGATAAATAAATAGCGAAATTCAGAGAAGTAAAAAAATAAACAATAGAGTAATTATTGTTACTTTATTGAACATTGTTTTACTTATTTAAATATATCGTCCTTTCAAACATCAAAATATTTTATCGCTTTAATATGAACGAATTTCTTTTTCAATAAAGGACATTTTGTCACCTAATTCAATACTAAACTGTTGTAAAAAGTCAGCAATAACATCTGCTTGTTGATCGCTAAAAATACCCTCAAGACCTGCGTCATGAACTTGGGTAAAAGGCGCTTCGTATAGTTGCTCAATTTGAATTGAACCATAACGAATGAGATGATTTTTTAACATACTAATAAAGCGTTGTTGTTTGGCATTAACATGAGTATGAATTTCTTGTACAAATTGGGTAAAGCTTTGTTCAATGGCGGCTTTGTCCATACCGACAATGGTGCGTAATATTTTGTCTAATGTGGCGGTTGATTCAGGAAAAAACTCTTTTAGGGTATTTAAATCAACATTCGGGTTTTGGGTATGCACCAGTGAGTTTAACTGAGCTAAGTCGTCGGGTGTCACAGCAATACCGGCGCGTATTTTTTGTAAAACTACGTCTTGTTCAAATAATGGCGATAATGTTTTTTCTACTTCTTGACGGAAATTTTGGTAGTCGATGGAGATGATTTTAGTTAGGCGATCGGCTTCATGAATTTCACTTGCCTCTTCGGTAATGTCAATCACGTAATCAATCGGTGGTGGCTTTATGGCTTTTTCACGCAAATGAATAATACTGCGCAATGCCAAGCGACTTTGCTCTAGTGAAGCAAATGAAAGGTTTTGCCAGTAGGTTTGTGTTTGAATTTTGGCAATGTCACTCGCTTTAGCACGCACTTCGTTAAGGTGCATTTGCAGCGTTTCAACCTTGTTCATCATACTTTGTTTGGCTAAATCGATTTGGCTTGGGTCGGTGTATACCAAGGTTTGAATTATGCCTATTTCATTATCAAGTTTGTAAGCTTCACTTTGCCCCATGATGTTGCGCCATTGCATGAGTGGCGCTAAATGCTCAAATAAGTTTGCTTTGGTTTGCGGGGCGAATTGGTTGAGTGTTTTCTCGTCTTTACAGGTTTCAACCACTTGCCAATTATCTCGCACGGCAATGGTATTCATATCAAGTGCGCAAACATCTTGCTGAATGAGTTTTATCACTTCATCAAAAGTGGCTACGTCTGCTTTTTTAAGGGTGGTTTCAGCCAGTAATAAGCGTGTTTCAAATAGCTTTTGAGTCAGCGATTTACTTTGTTGAACATCTTCTTGTTCTGGGTCCATGTCGAAGTAGTCAAAGTTTTCCCAGTGATCAAAAATTAAGAAGTGGGTTTTGTCTTTGCCTTTACCATAGAGGTCTTTACATAACCGTGTACCACGGCCAATCATTTGCCAAAACTTTACTTTTGATTTAATCGGCTTGGCAAATACCAGGTTTACACATTCGGGTACATCAATACCGGTATCAAGCATATCTACTGATATGGCAATACGAACACTGTTTTCTGCTGATGATTTGAAATCGTCAATCAGCTCTTCTGCGCGTTCATATTTAGAGTGAATAACGCGACAGAAATTACTCCCCAATTGCGGGTACATTTGGGCAAACAATTCCGCCAATAATTCAGCATGCGCGATTCGCCTCGCAAAGATGATAGTTTTACCAGGTAACTGGCCATCGACATCGCGTATGCCTTTTTCCATGAGATTTCGCAGGATAAGGCGGTTTGTGCCTTTGTTTTTAACGCTATCGTCTACTTGTTTAGCTTCAAAGTCTAGCTCATTCGCGTCAACTCCTTGCTCTTCAAGTTGAGCGATTTGCTCATCGGTAAGGTTATCTTTTTTAATACCTTCACGTAAAAACTTGGTGGTAAAACTAACGATTTTATAAGGCACTAAATTACCTTCTTCAATCGCTTTTTCTAAGGGATAATTCGCCGTTGGCAGTTTGAAGTCACAACCGAATAGCTGACAAGTAGAGCGCGAAACCATTTCAATGGGTGTAGCAGTTAAGCCAATTTCTAACGCGTCGAAGTATTTAAAAATATCACCATAAATATTGTAAATAGAGCGATGCGATTCATCGGCGACGATTAAATCAAAATAACCCACGTCATACTTTTGGTAAATACTCATCATGCCTGGATACGTGGCAATGAATACACGTGAGTTATTCGCTAAGGTTTTTTTAGTTTTACCCACAATGTAAAGTGGCTCATTGGTAAATTCGTTAAAGGCATTACCTGCCTGTTTACGTAGTTCTTTACGGTCACACAAAAACAATACGCGTTTTGCCCAACCCGCATCGAGTAATCGTTTAGCAAGCGCAATAGATACCCGCGTTTTACCTGTGCCTGTTGCTTGAACGATAAGCGATTTACGATGTTTATCTGAGAAACGTTCACACACTCGGGTGATCGTTTCCATTTGGTATAGGCGACCAGCAACGTTTGTATCGATGGGTGTTTGGTTTAAATCTTTTTTAAGGCTTCGCTGTTTAATAAGGTATTGCAGTGAGTCTTTTGAATAGTAGCCATAGAGTTTTCGACTGTTGTAGCCTTGAGCATCGTCTAAAATACGGATGTCGTAACCATTAGAGTAAAAAATTACCGGACGTTGGCTGTGTTCTTTTTCAAGCGCATCGGCATAAAGCTTGGCTTGTTCTCGGCCTTTTTCTACTGACTCACGCGTGCGTTTGGCTTCTATCACCGCGAGTGGTTTGCCATCATCATCATCCCACAGTACATAATCAACATAGCCAATACCTGTGGCGGTTGGTTGGTCTGACACTTGTACTTCTTTGCCGACCTCTTCAGTACTTGATTGATCAAGCGATACATTCCAGCCTGCACTGCGTAAGTCCATATCTATGATGCGAGCGCGGGTTTCAGCTTCGTTAAAGTTAAAACTTGAGGTGATTTGTTTATTGCGGCCTTTAACTTCAGTTACTTTCGCTTGGTTGATAGTTTGCTTAAGTTTTGCTGCTTCTATTTGAACTTGTTTTTGTGCTTTTTCAGATGCGGCTAATTCGTCTAGTGCTTTTTTCAGGCGTGCTTCATTTTCAGCGAGTTGCTGTGCAAGTTGTTTGTTCTTTTTAGTGAATTCAGCGTCAGCCTGATCGACTGGCTGCTTTTGCTCTGGCGCTTTAAACTCGGGACAATCAGATTGCTTACCATTGTCGTAAGCCATAAATAGATAACAGGCAATAAAATAGCTTTCTTTGAGGATCCAAATCGCTTGCTGTTGATCAACCTGACCTTGGTGGGCAGCTTGGTTACCACTTTTACGAATAGCATGCAGTTTGTCGGTAATAATACCTGGCACTACACTGGTGAAATCGTCTGACGTGAGTTTATCGTAGATGGTGGAATTAGGGAAAACCGGCAGTTGTAGCTCTTTATAGAGATAACCCACAACTTGTTCAGCATAGCAGCGTAACTTTACCAGTGAGCTTTGTGGATCATCAATAGCATATTTTTCTGCGAATGCAGCAAGCTGATGTAACTGGGGCCACTTTTCTTTAATATGTTCAAAATTCATTGATTGCTTCATTCCTGATTGATTCCTTATCCATGTTTTGCAGCTATGATGCCAGTTAGCAATATTGAAATATTATATGTTTTCTAATCCTAGTTCTTTGATCCAATTTGTTAATACCTGATGACTTTTTAAATTTAGCATTTTAGCCGCTTTTGATTTGTTATTACCTGTAGCTTTTAACGCGGCCTCAATATATTTTTTTCTTTGTATATCAAGAATATCACTAATATTTACTTGTTGTCCAAGTGTTAAACTAATATTGCCTATCTCTTGGATGTTGGTACGAATAATTAACGCATCTTGAATGTCATTGTCTGTGATTGTTTCTTTATCAGACCATAGGAAGGCGCGGTTTAAAGTATTCCATAATTCTCTAATATTCCCTGGCCATGTTTGGAAAGAAATAAATTTTATTGCACTTTCGGAAATATTCTTACTTTTATAGTCAGGAAGCTTACTAGCAGCTAAGTTAATTTCATCAATTAATTCGAGTGTTAATGGTGAAATATCTTCAAGCCGATTTCTTAAAGCAGGTATTTCAACAATGCCTACCGCGAGTCGGTAAAATAAATCTTCTCTAAATTTATTCGTCTCAACTAATTGCATTAAATCTCGATGAGTTGCCGCGATAACACGCACATCAACATTAATGGTTTGCTCGCTTCCTACCTTGGTAATTTCGCCTTGTTGTAATGCCCGTAATAACTTTACTTGTGTCTCTGGCGTTAGTTCTCCCACTTCATCTAAAAATAAAGTTCCACCATCTGCTTGCTCAAATAGGCCTTTATGTTCTTTTTCTGCACCTGTGAACGCACCTTTAACATGGCCAAACAAAATGGAATCAACAAGGGTTTCGGGTAATGCACCACAATTAACTATCTTTAATGGTTTATCTGCTCTTAAGCTGCCAGCATGAATAGCGTTGGCTAACACTTCTTTACCTGTTCCGGTTTCACCTAGGATAAGCGTAGGTAATTCAGATGTTGAGAGTCGCTTAGCTTTCTTAATAGTGGCTTTCATGACTGATGAATTAGCTACAATATTACCAAATACTTTGTTGGCTTGAGGTTTAGCTACTGCTATTGAAGCTATATTTTTTGCTGCTGATTTTACGTAGGCTTTGCCAAAATCGACGGGGATATCTACCTCTAAAACATTATCATCTTTTGATGATTGTATAAAAAAAGTATTACTCTTTCCTTTGCCTACTAAGATAGAGGCAGCGGTCATTGCAGGTGAGCCAGACGTTAAATTAATATACAAATGTTCAGATTCTTCCGATAACTTTGAAAGCCACTTTTCGGTATGTTTAATTATTGTAGGGTAATCAATAGCTGTTGTAACATCAGCTCTGTAGACTTTAATATTATCTGAAGGGCGTTGAATCGTGCTTAAGCGCTTTCTAAGCCAGGTTTCATACTTATCCCAGCTTTCTTCCCATGTATTAGCAAATATAACAATACGATCAAAAGGTGTTTTGTTGAAAATAGCCAAACTTGAAATAGCGGCATTTTGCTCTTGCTTCATGTTCTCTATATCTCTATAGCCTAACCAGGTATATAAGGTATTCACAAGTAATGGTTTCTTATCAATTGGAGTGAGTAATTTATCTTACCTTAAATAATATTTATTACATCGCCTAATTTGCAAAAATTCAAAGTTAAGTATCTAGCTTTGCATTGAAGAGTTAAAACAGGTATTAATCGCTACTTATTTGTTCTTTATAATTAGTGTCTTAGCGTTTTTTTAATTTAATTTCAAATCTTTTTCATTTAAACAGAAACAATTTGTCTAGCTCAATCCTTTTTAACAGTAGTTATTAACCTAAACAAAAAGGAAAATCTATGAAACATGGCTACAACTGTTTAAACCCGAAATTTATTTTGCACTTGCTTGAATTTTTAAAATGCTTTTTTGAAGAGAAAGGAGACTCTATTATTGATGTTCACATATCAGAATGGGGTGTTACTAATGATTTTATTTTTAGTGAATATTTTTATCATTACTGTGAAGAATTGCTACCTTGCGAGAGGAAGGCGTTAATGTATATTACTAGAGCGATAATAAATGGCTCCGCCGAGGCATATAACGAGCTTATCGACGATGGATACTACGGTTATGAAGACTTTAGTAACCAAGATCTACTTGATGAATTACAGGAGCAAGCCATTAAGCTAGGTGCTAAGAAAAGGTGATTACTTAATAATCGGTAGTTGTAAACACCCTTGAATTAGGGTGTTTTTTATTACTGGCGCTACAACTGTATTTGATTTTTAGGTTATGGGCGCTTTGTGTGCATTGTTACAACGCTCACTACTCTATTAAGTAAAAATGGCAAAAACCATAAAGCAGCTTTCGTCAATGCCCGCAGATCGGCTCTAAGACGACATTAAGCTTTTCAGAATATTAGGTCAACAATTCGCACCATGAAGACGTTAGATGTTGTAATTTACATGTGGTTTTTGATGTTTATAGAAAAATAAATGTACGTGAACTGGATCATAATATCATTATAATTTCAAATATTACAGTCAGTTAACAGTACAGGTAAGTTTGATGAATTTATTTTAGTTTATTATGGATGGCTTGATAAGTTAAGCCTACGAATGACGCGCTGGCTAAATATTAATATATATATTAATAAAGTGGTTGACTATTTAGCATCTAATGCTAATCTATGTACAACCTAAACATTAACAATAATATTAACAAAATGGCTACCAATAAACTGATAAAGCATAAAGCATTAACCGATATTGATATTATAAAGGAAGCAAAAGAGCTTCAAAAATCTCATTTAATATTAGGCGATTGGATGATCAACGGTATTAGTCATGCGGACGAAAACACAAGTGAACCTGAAGAATTAATCCACTTACTCATCAGACAGCGAAATTTTGGAGTATTAGGGAAGCTAATCGAAGGTGAAATGTTATCCGATGATTTTGAAACGATAAAGGATTACTGTTTATTAGAGGAGTTGTACTCGACAAAACTACACTCAACATTTTTTCATCATGAAAATGCAATCATAGAAACCATCATGCTGGCCGCAAAAGCAAGATTAGAAATAGTAATGTCTGAAGGCGCTGATTTCAAAAAGATATATGACCTTGAAAACGATAACTTTGATATATCTGGAGAAATAGAACTAAACGAACTAGCCGCTATTGCAGATATGTCATTACAAAGCGTCCGAAATCATATATCCCAAGGTAAAGCGGGGTTTAATATCGAACAAAGACAAGGAAAATTCTATGTTTCTGTCGATGAAGCCAAACTTTGGTTAAAGCAACGAAATTCTTTTAAGCCAACAATCAACTTTATGGAAGTAGATTTTCGTGAACTTAAAGATGGAGTGTTACTAGTTCCCGTAGCTAAGGATGGAAGTTATTTCAACTCAGACTGTCGCATGGCAAAAGGCTATCAGGTAGGTGATAAAGGAAATGAAACTCACTTCAATGATTTTAATAGTGCCCGTGATCACTTAATGATGATGCCTCTTGCTAGATGGCGAAGACCAAATGCATCAAATAACTTTGGCATTGTTAGCGCGTCAGAGTGGAAATTTATACCAAAAGACAAAGTACTCACAAAATAAAGTCCATTTTAAAAGAAATTTTGATGGTATTAAGAGCAACAAAATTAGCTGGAGATTCACGCAGCTTTCTCAAACGTAAAATCAAAGCAGTCAAAAAATTAATTGGGCATTTGCAGTCAGAACACTTACCTTATTTTGTAATTAATAATGAGGTGCATCGCATTATAACGTGTGGACATTGCTCACAGCGAATCAAACGAAACTAAAGGATTATCATGGAAAACAAACAATTAGCTCTCTTCAAAAAAAACATAGAAAATTATACGGGTAAGTCTCCTTTTGATAGCTCGTTACTTATAGCTACTCAAGGTGATATTGACGTTTACTTTTCTCCATTTGAGTACGTCAATACTGAAGCTAAAATAGTGTTAGTCGGCATTTCACCTGGGGCAACTCAGGCTCACAATGCAAATGTTGCGGCACAAGCCTCTTTTGTGAAAGGTTTACCGGACGAGAAAGTGTCACAGCTGGCAAAAGAAACTGCTAGCTTCAGCGGTGCTCTTCGCAAGAACCTAATAGCAATGTTAGATGAAGTAGGAGTAAATACTCGTTTAGGTATAATAAGCTGCTCTTCGTTATTTGATGAGAACAAACACTTATTACATAGCACATCTATTTTTAGATACCCTACCTTACTTAAGGGTAAGCCAATTAGTACAGCAAAGAATGGACTTCGTCTGGACATTTTGAAAGATATGGTGACTTCTTGTTTCGACGATGAATGTAGACAACTTGATAGTAATGTTCTTTATATTCCTCTAGGGCAAGGAGTGGCAGACATTCTTTTGTCACTCCGCCAAAATGGGAAAATAAGAGAAGAAATGATACTTGCTGGTATGCCCCACCCGTCTGGTGCGAATGCTGAACGTATTAGTTATTTTTTAGGGCGTAAGGACAGGGAGAAACTTTCCACAAAAACCAACCCTGATAAAATAGATAATGCTAAAGCAGAATTATTAGCTAAAATTTAATCACGCTATACGCAAAAATATTTTTCAAAGTGTTTAAAACAAATGAGAACAGACACAAAAGCAATGGGGAAACGTCTCAATTAAAGGAAAATTGATGCTTACTCCCCCATTTAGTTAAAGCACCTATGGAATGCATTGATTACTAGATTTGTCACGATATTTACCCTATTGAACAACATTATTACCGTGTGAAATTTTGGCCTTTGTTAACGCAAGTGAGTCTCACTGAAAAGAAGTGAGGTCCCATCATAAAGCAATGTTTTAAGGCTACTAAGATTGCCTGGCCCTTTGGATTAACTGTCTTATCGGAACATGGTGAGCTTTCTTGTTCACTTCATTGTTGATTAAGCCCATTTCACTATAAGACGAAACTTTACCATTAGATGCGCCTGGCCTACCTCTCTCCATAAGAAACCAATATTACCAATCATCATTCATCGATGAGAAACTGTCATCGAAACTTGAGTCCATTGATGAATCAAAACTATCTGACGATGAATCAAAGCAACTTGAAGTAATAGAGTCGTCCATTTCACAATGCCCATAAAACTTGCCTTCGACATCAATTGTTGTTCCTGAAATCATAGGTGTGCCATCACAATTCACAGATGGTGTAATATCATCTGATTCAATAATTTCAGTACTCGACTCAAATAACCAACTGAATAATCCCATGTAAACCTCCAATTTAAATAAAAATATAAATCATTAACCTATTGAATATTAGCTCAATAAATGATAAAAAAGATGAATTCTTCGTTCGCGTACGCGACTAAAATTCTTCCTACGTGGTGTTTCCTTCTTTTCGGTTTTTATGTCTAATCATTAACCTTACAGCGCTCATTACTGGTTAATAATCACTCTACACAATTGGTTATGCTCCATTAATCGAAGAGTGCTTTTCAATTTGTATTAACAATACAAATAAACATAGACTTGCAACGCAAGTGACAAAACGCGGAATCTAGCAATAATGAAATTATTGATTGATGCAGCACGGCCATCAGCTCTGCTGATTCAAGTCAGTGAGTTTCGCCTTAGCGAAATTTCTCGATGTGCTGCAAGCAACATCGTGAAACCCATGCATCAAAGATGCACATAAATGAGGCGGTCTTTACGCGTCTTCGCGGCCGAAATCTTATGGCGAAATGGCTTGAATCAGCAGTCGCTGATGATGGCCGTTGCTATTTTCTACTAGGCGCGTAGCGACGTAAACTCGGCCACGACAACGTCGTGAATAGCCGAGTGTGTAGAAGATTGCAGTAACAAGGTTACAAACAACGAAGTTGTAATGCGTGCTGTAAGCTAAGCAAGGCGAAGCCATAACCTTATGCTAGGCATAAGGTTGAGTTTTTAGTGAGCAATTTGAAAAAATGTGAATAATTTCGCATGTGCTAAACCTTGTTAGTCTTAACAGTAACAAGGAGAAAAAATATGGGAAAGATAGACTTTTATCAAAAGCTCGGTACTCGATTCATCACCAAGAAGCCGAAATCAAATCCAACGCAAACAGGTTATGCACGCAAGATTTTCGTTTTATATGTCATCGGTAGATTTGGGTTTTCCAGCAAAATTGTATGCCAATACGCATTACAGTTACCCAGAGAAGCCATCAACAAACTGTTTCGAAAATTGATGATTGACGGTCTGATTAATGAGCGTAAAAGCTTTGGTAGTAAAGATGGTGCCGTTTATTATTTAAGTGCTAAGGGGAAACGATATATTAGCTTTGAAACTGAAGTAGTGTTTCATCAAAAAACCGATACCTCTGCACATAACAGCAAAACTGAAATTCATGATTTATCGATTCAAATATGCGTTCTGGACCGCTTACTTAACAGCACAGAATACAGCGCATTTGTCACAGAGAAGGAGCTCAGAGAAATGGGTTATGGCTCATGGGGAGAATTAAAGAAAGAAAGATCAGTGGATAGTCTCCTCTGCCATGCTGACACTAGACAATGGCACGCCGTAGAAATTGAAACCGCCAATTCTAAGAATAAAAAGACTGCTCAACATAGTATTCGTGAAGAAATCCTCAATAAATATGTAAATCAACTAGAAAGCACTTCAGGATTGTATTCGCGTATTTTGTTTTTCTCCCACCGCGAGCGATTTCTGAGACAAATAAAATCCAGAACGGAAGAAATATTAGCCGAGAACAAAGCAAATTATACAATAGAGCAACAATCACTGATTAATACTGAGCTCAAATACGTTAACTCATTCTGCCCTACTCTATACCAATTGTTTTGGGATATGGACTTTAAGTTGGAGCAATCAACCCACACCAACATTGAGATTGAAACGCTTAATTTATTACTGCAAAAGGTAAAGCTAAATGACGAATATTCTGATGAGTTTACAGCTGGATATGAGCAAGCGATTAGTGATATAAACTCGAACGTCTAGCTCTATGTAGCCTACCCCTATTAACCTCATAATTAAGATATTAATATTGTTAATGGTCGCTTACCGTCAGAGTAGGTTGGTCATTTTTAGTTTTCAAAAGTCAGAACGACAACTCAAAACTGTCATGTAGCCAACCGATTTAATTATACCTTGGATATCTTACAGATTAGCGTACCAATCAACCACCTTATTTAACGCATCTAGATTATCAATTTGAAGATAAAATACTTTTTGTAAAATATCTACTACCAGTGCCACCAAAATGCATTTAGCCTTGCCAGCCAATTACATTTTAGTTTGCCGCCATAAACTCTTTAAACGAACATGAAACCTAGATCAAAAAAGGATCACTTTGATACGATAGCAGGCCTTAATGAAACTTGTATTTTAATGATTGACTTGCTCTGAAAGCACAATGATTTTTATTAAATAAAGGTCAACTCTCTGATCATAAAGCAGACATGAACTTCATACTCCTAGGCGCTTTTGGGCACATTGTGCCATAAGTTTTAGGTAAATTGGGAAGGTTTGTAGATCATCATCTAGGCCGTGATGATCATTACATACAGCTAGTTCCATAATTCCATGAAGTCTATTTTCTCCATTAAGCTTTTGCCATGATGCTCTTTTAATTCGATTATCACTTCGAATGCATCACTTTTTACAAAGGATGCAGGTATATTATCTATCAAAATTTCAACACAACATTCAGTTTTTTAGACCGTTTCTGACTCCATAATCAAACCCTCTGGACACAGCTTTATCGGACCACTCGGATATTCAAGCCCATCGCAATATAGTTCTCTAAGGTTTTTTAAATTTTTTAATTGATATTTAAGATTATTCAGCCTGTTCCATTCATTCCAAAGTATTTCAGTATCATTTGAACCTGTTAGCCCCGTTAATTGAACTAGTCCATGATTTAGTGCTTCAAGTCCTTCCGTATCAAAACTAAGGTGCTTTTTATCGGTCCAGTCTTGGAAATCATTCTGGTATATGCAATCTATGAACAAAGAAATCTTATTCTGTTGTTCCCAGTCAACATCACAGTTAACTAGTCCCTTCAGATTATCTATGCAATTATCCAATACTGAAAACATATTCAAGTGGATCCATAACACTTCCAACTTGCACAAAGAAGCTAGTTCAGCATCAACAAACATAATCATGTTGTCATGCAAATAAAGCTTCTTCAAGTTATGAAGGTGACCGATGCTTTTGGGTACAATATCGATTCCGTTACCTGACAGGTCCAATACTTCTAAATTTACCAACTCAGATATCCAGCCTGGTATTTGTGTGATTTTATTAGGCCCATTAGCAACCTCATGAAAACAAGGTTGCAAACCGTCATGTTTTTTAGCAAATTTTAGATTTTTTAGTTTTGTTAAGTGCCGTATTTGAGAGGGTATTTCAAGACAGTTATGCCAGCTTAAGTTTAGCTCTTCTAGATTTAGTAATACATCTCTATCCCTTGGCAAGCCAGCCCAAAAGCCATAATCAATTAACTCTCTATTATCTTCTTCCCATAGGTCTTCGTAATATTCTAGTTCAGGAATATTGTTTTCGTCAGCCCATTGGTACAGCTCGCTTATCCAATGGGGTTCGGCTTTAACTAAAGCACTATTTTTAAATAGTTCTGACTCCATAAAACCTCCTTCATTTAATTTATTGCGACAAAGCTTAGACATGACTAAGTAAAAACTAGTATCTATTACAGCTTAAGACACTCGCCAATTAAAGAAAAAAATGATCCCTATCATCATCCTCATTATTCTTTTGAGAAGTTATCTGACCAACTAAATTCAGTTACCCTAGTCAATCAACCATTCCTAAATATTTAGCCTTTGAGTCAGCCTATTATTGCACTCTCACCTTTAAGAGTTAATCATAGGTAGTTACACGGATTTTATTGCAGAATCAATTTTTCTATTTGCTGATCTCATTTAGCTTAGTCATTAGAAACCAGATTAAAAACAAACCTAATTCAATATCCTCAATTTTGGAATGAGTTATTTTTCCATCGCTACTACCATGTATAACAGGTAAATTATTGCGAACACTTTTGCAAGTTTCATAGCTACCAAGGAGTCCTTTTCCTCCGACTCTATTAACTTCATCAAAATATTGTAAAGTATCGTTAATAACTCTTTTATCTGTTTTTTCTTTAACCGCACTGACTTTTTTGGTTGGGTGTAACGTTAATGTCCTAGAGTTCGAAGCCCATAAATAAGGTTCGATTTCATTAAATATCTCCATGATTCCTAAAAACAATGAATCAATTACTCTACTTTCATCTTGTTTTTGCCAAATCATCCATGAAACTCTATTGAATAGATCATTCACATAATAACTGATCACTCTTTCTAGAGGAGATGATTTAAACTTTTTCTTAACGGATTCTGCTTCAACAAGCTTTGCCAATACGAATATATTTCTAAACTTTATTTTAGAAATTGCTTGGTCAAGCTTATCTAGAAGTTGCTCATATATATCAAAAGCAGTAATTATTGCATTATGATTTACCGCTTCATGTATATCCTCAGATTTTCTCCAATATCCCGTAGCCCCTTTTTCAATCGCTTTTTCAAGGTTCCATATCTTATTCGATGCTGAAGCTATAATTACTGGTAAGCCTGGCCAAGTATCTAGCAATTGATTTAATGCGTTAAAACCGGATAAATCGGAACCTTTATAACTTTCAAAAGTTAAGTCACTTTCACTTAATCTAAGATCCACTAGTGCTAAATCTGGTTTAGCAAATATCCCATTTCTAGCTGAATTAATCGTCAAAGTTAGGTCATCTAGAGATCTATTGCAACTTAGCTCTATATTAAGTCCTTCAAGAAGGTTTGACATCAAATTATTCCAGCCGTTCTCAGCTTGGTCATCAACAAACCAAAGTGTAATTTTAGAGTTCCATCTAAAATCACAGTGTGCAAAATCGGCATTAATTGCTTCGTTTTCCAATAGGTGTTTAAAGCCTATAGTCGAAATATTTGTATTTCTTAGTACATTGTTAATCTTTTGTTTTAATAAGTTTTTAGCATTCGAACTGCTATTCATTCTTGGATTTACTTCTGCCCTATAACTTTTATTATGCTCTTCAGTCCATTTATCCAATACTTGCCACATCATTAAAGCATTATTAGTGTCGTATAAAAAATCCAAAGCTGAATGCAAAACAATTGGGGAAGAAGCATCAAACAAACCAATCTGATTATCGACCTTTTGAAGTTTCAAAAGATCATGTACTAAAGACAAAAGTACTGCGCCTAAGATATTTTTAATTTGATGAGGATCGTCTTTACTTTTTACTTCAATATTTGTTGGCTGGAATATTATTTCAGATTCTGAAATAATAGTTTCAAGAGTTAACTTAGAAGTTAAGCTTTCAACTTCTTGTTCATCAAGTTTAATTATGAAAGTAATAAGGTTATCTTTGATGTTTAATATTTTATTACAATGATTCGAAAAATATTCTAATTTACTTATTATCAGTTGCTGTTGAATTTCTTCTAATCTACTAATATCAATAGTTATTCCCTCGGTGGATTGTACCTGTTTACATAACCGAGTTAAATTGAACACATTAAAGTGATTAGACTTATCGAATAAAAACTTACAATGTTTTTGAGTAAGAATAAGAGAGCTAGTCATTATTATTCTCTCTGTTTTTATTTTTACAAATTTCAATAAATTCTAGGAGTACTTTTTCAAAGTAGTTACAATCAACAGTATAAATATTTGGCGAAAAAGGGTTTTGAAGAAGGTTCGGTGGACTACTAACAGAACCGGAATAAGACAATAAGGGCCAATTATTTTGTTTAGCAAAATGCTCTACTACCTTATAACCGTCCATGCCTGAGTGGCAAATCACGCCATCAGTATTTAATGATTCAATTACATCAATCTCGACTGAACCACAAAACTCTATATATTCACTAAGGCCCAATGCTTTTATTATTGATTTATATTCATCATTACGTTCAGGTCTTCTATGATCGTCAATATAAGTTACTTTAATCATTTACTTTGATATTCCTTTAGTACAAAAAACAGACTCTCTTTATTGTCTTTCGACATTTCTTCAATTCTTTCAAATTTATGCCTTGTTAAATTAATTTTTGCATTATCTACGTCTTTAAAGTTTCCCTGAACATATATATCCCCAACAGGAAGAAACTGTTCAATGGCATTGGTCAAGTCTCTACCAAGTAAATTTTTTTGTATAAAGCCACTTGAAGAATTCTCAGGCAAATTAAGGTTTTTTCCAAAGGGATTATCATGCCCAACTTTAAATATTTCCAATGTTACTGGCTCCCCTGTAACAGGGTTAGCATCTTTAAATTTTATTTTGAAAGGCTTTTGTTTAGAATCTAGGTTAACCTTACTAGCGCTCTCTTTTATGCTCTGTAAAACTTTAGTTAACGCTTTTTTCCAAGCACCAATTTCAGTAATTAGTCTAGGAGCCATCCCACTGGTATTAATATCTACAAGTTTAGTTGTGTCGGAATCATTAATAGAAGGCAGCACTATTCTAGAGTAAAAGGTATCATTATTGTGTTCATACAACCTAGTTGCATTTTTTAAATCTCTAATAGCCTGAATCGCACTTTTCGTTAAATCTGTTTCTATCTCTAAATCCAGTTTCACATCTTTTCCTTCTGCTCCAATAAGACCAACAAATTCTTTATGAACTTGTAATACTTTAGTTCTTACATTGCTTGAAAGATACCTCAATTTAGGTGCTACAACCTTTACTAATTCAAGTAATATCTCCTCTACCTTATGGCCTTTACCATCATCTGATTTGTGAAATAAATCTGCTAGTTTTCTAGTGTTCAACTCTTCAAATAATTCATTTTGAAGTTTAGGGTCAACCCACCCATTTTCAGCGAGTGTTCTAATATCATGAATTTTAAAAGACTGTTTGAACCTACTCCGCAATAATAGGTGTCTTTGAAAAGTCTCAGGAGACTCTTTATAGAAGTCTAAATATTCTTGATTATCTTTGCCTAGCTTGTTCACTTTGGTGATTAAATCACTTTCTGCCACTAACAAAGCGATATTTTTTAACGTGTACCTTGGATCGAAGTGTATCAAAGATTGTAGATGAGGATATTTATTAGCGAGCCTTAATATTATGTGTTTTACAGGCCAGTTGAGTTTATCTGCAATTCGATAATAGGCTGCTAACATCTCTTCAAACTTTTTAATTCGCCTTTCTTGTTTAGGTGAGATGTAACTGTTCTTAGATAAGCTATAAGGATCACTTATTGCTGTAGTCACTACTTGACCGTACCATAAAATTCGCCCCAATATATGTAGGGCGTATGTTTTGACCTGATACTTACCAGTGGTTTTTATTAGCCTTTTTTTACCATCTTCTTTTGACGCTGACTTGACAAACCGAATGGGAGTTTCGCCTTTAATAAACCCAACAGGAACTAAACTATCAAAACTTCTGAGTGAGCCAAGCTTCCAAAATGCTTTTATTCCTTGGCTAGTAGTTTTATATTTAAATTCCAAATTGTATAAGGTTGCACGTAAGGCATCTACATGCCGTTTATGCAAATTTAATCCGTCATTTACAACAATTCCTGTCACCATTTGTCTTTGGTTAGAAAACATTATTTTTGTTTTTTCTTCGTTTACTTCAAAACCATTCCTTACAACATGTTTTCTAATTTCATTTACCAATGCAGACGGTTTGACCCTGTTAATATTGTTAGTTGAAAATGTAATGTCATCTGCATAACGGGTATAAATACAATCCAATTTCTTGGCTAACTGACCCAGTTGCTTGTCGATCTTATTGCAAATTAAATTTGAAATAAGTGGAGAGCTTGGAGCACCTTGAGGAAGTCCTCTATTAGCATCTACCCCTTTAGGAAGACAGACTAATGAAGCTAAAATAGAAGCCTGCTTATTACTAAAAAAATAAGGTTGCTGTTTGAACATCCCCAACACTCTTGGAAATGAAATCGTTGGAAAGAAATCTTTTAAATCTATACTTATGACAACTTTCTTATTTGTATGTGCTAAAGCGTTAGATATCACTCCTTTCGGTCTTACGATATCATCTAAAGTATCCAAATTATTAGAAATGAAAGCATGAGCAAATTTAGATGTTGGATACTTTTCTTCTAGCTCTTCTTTTATCGAGGTCTGTATAGACTTAAGTTTACTATCAACTGAAACCAAATCTCTTTTTGAGCCATTTTTTTTCGATATCTGAAATTTAAAGTAATGCTTTGGAGTAATAGGCCAAAGGTTTTTCTGTTTTAAGTCATCCAGTTCTAGATATTGAAAAGAGGTTTTTATGAGTTTATACCTTTTAATACTATCCCTTTTATTTGTAGCTATTAAAATAAGAGGTTCCTCCTAAATAGATTGCGCTTTCAGATCACTCATCGCGCTTGCGCGATACTAAACTTAGAGCCTTCAGCGTCCGTTCAAGTCCTTACTAGTTCAGAGTAACTTTTTACATAACGCTACGTGTAACACGTAACAAGTCAATTGAAAGCTAACTAGAGCAGCAAAATTAATCACTGAGATAGCAAGACTTACAACGACTTAACTAATCTGAAAGCGCAACAAAATAATATCAAACTAATATTGAGTATTATACTTATTTGTTAACTTTCTAATATTTTACAACTATGAATATAAAGAGGGGGTACAAACACCAAACAAAAAAATAGTGTTGTTTGACCAAGCTTAGCCCCCAAAGTTCGAATAACTTTACCAATCGTTGTAACCTTCATATCCAACAGCATATTCTGCCGTATTATTTTTAAAACTATATTGGCTGATTAATATGTCGCGTGCTCGCCTTTTTGATTTTGTGTTTTTAACTAATGCATCACCTAATATTTTTACTTTTCTTTGATTCTTTGTAAGGTGTAAATACCTTAATGAATTAGAGGATTCTACCTCTTTAAAGGTATAATTCTTCTTTGCCGTTGTTTTATATTTAGTTGATACTTTTAAACCAATATTTCTCCATGCTTTTTCTGAATGCCCATTAGAATAGCTTTCATAATCAAAGTTATTTTCTTGGCTTGGTTCAACTTTACGTGTAGATATTTTTGTTGCTGTTGGCTCAACACTAACAGTTTTGATTGGATTTTTAGCATCATCATCCTTCTTACATATATTATCATAGGTCGTTCTTCCCCAATATGTAACAGCAATACCTACCAAAATAAATAGAACCCAGCTTATAAATGAGTTAGTTACTAAGCTCACCCATGTAAAATAGAACATCCATAATAACACCAAAAATAATTCCAAAAATAATTGCATGTGAAGATAACCTTTTGCCGTTAAAATATTTAACTGTAGCTGAGTTTTGAGGCTGAGTTTTGAGGCTAAATATATACATACCCTATCTAATATAATCAATTCATAGTGAGTTTTACGTTTCGCAGGTAACAAGTTTAATACACCGTTCGAAAGCTGTTCTTGTATGATCATTTGTTTACCCCTCAATAGTTAACGCTTTCCATCCCCAGGTTGAACGTTTTTTATTGAAATTTATAACTGCATGGCCTGAAACACTTCCGCCGTCTTCAATGCTAAATCCTTCAATTAATGGTCTATCTATAAAAATATCATTTCCTGTAAATCCTAAACCATTTGACACCCTTACGGTCTCACTAAAGGGTTTGAAAATTGAGCTACTAGGCAGTTGACTTGTCTCTTTGCAATCAATAGCTCTTGTCCGAATTCCATTCTTACTATTAGATTGACTTACTCTAATTAAAACGGCATCACCAACCTTGAATAGCTTAGGTAATTCCTTAAATGGAATGACCGTTTCAAGACCTCGCTTAATCACGACATGAACTAGGCTTTTAGGTTTATTTACGTGATCAACAATACCTATTTGCTCAGGAAATATATCCCAATCAATCCCCCCTTCTCTTTTAGAAAATTGAAGCGCATTAAATCGATCATTAGCATCAAATTCGCCTTTCATTTGAATTGGAGCGCCATTTTGAATCGACTTAAAATTAAACTTATTATCAGGAATAATAACTTCCACGGGAGCTTGTTCTCCAGCCTTTAACAAATAAAGCTTTCGCCTCTTTTTACCTGGTTTATCCGGTAAACTAAAGCTTTCGCCTAAACAGCCTTCCAGCCAAGGTAAACTGTCGAACAATAGTATTTCTGCTTCTTTACCATAATTAATATAAAGTGACTTATTCGATTGAGCTGCACTACTTTGATTAAACCATTCTTGGTTACGAAGTGTTTCTGCTGCTGCAGGTATTGCCCAACTTTCACGAGTTCTAGCTTCTATTACTTTTTCAACTTCATATTTAGCTTCAGAAAACATTGACATCGAAACTAACAACTCTGCTAGCTTCAAACGCAACTTTGCAATAAAACCTTCTTTAGGATTAGAAGATAAAGCACGGCAATAACAACTTAAGGCTTTGTTTCTGTCGATAAACAATTGAATATCACCAAGTAGCTCCCAAGCCCAGTAATCTCCAGATTTTTGTTTAGCAACTTCAACAGCAAGCGCAAAACTTTTTTGATGTTCACCAATACAGCTTAAAGCTCTTGCCTTGTATAAATTTAACCATATAGTTTCATCAGCTACAGAAAGCACTCTATCAATTAAAGGAATGAATGCTTTTAATAAATTGGTTTCATTTTGCTCTACCGCTTGTTTAGTCGCATGCTGAACTATTTTTTGAGCTAAGCAAGGGAAACGCTTACCCGATTCACTATCAACATATGGCTGAAAGTCATCATCACGTAAATTTTCTATCCCCCAAATTTTTATAAAACCAACAAGATTAAAATTACTTTCTGCAATTAACTTATCCGCAACGCCAAGTATAAGAGAGTGTAAAAGTGATGGCCGTTCACATTGTAATTGTAAATATTCATTCAATAATTTTTTTACAGCAAACACATTCGTACTTTCAGACTTCATTAGGGGTTTTATTAGTCGGTATAGCTCCCAACCGATATTTGTTTTAATATCTTGGTTTTGTGGTTGCTGCTGTAAAACTTCTCTATAAATATTAACCGCAACTTGATGATTACCAGCCTTACTTGCTTGTTTAGCATTTTGTATTTGTTCATTAGCAGGATTTGATAACTTAGCAACAAATTCTATTTGTTTTGATAAAATATCATTCACAGATGAAAAGTTAATTTCTTGCAATTTCTGTAAATAGTTATTTGTTGCCGCTACATTATTGTTTCCAGACTCTCTTTTACATAAATCAATTAAGCACCAAGCCAGCGCTTGTAAGTTCCACTGGTCGTTGGGTTGTTGATTTACCAGGTTGGTTGCCATTTGATAAGCATCATCTAACGCACCTGTCTTACGCATAGCATACACTTGTTTGCTTGAAATATTATTATCACTCATTAACCTAATGCCTCAGCAATAATATTTTCAATCTCACCAATAAACTCATTACAGTTAGATAATGCCTTTTTTGCTTCATACTTAGTAAATTGACTTTTTCCATTGTAAAAAACATCAAAAACAGCACTCTTTGATTCTTTTTTAAAGCAATACCTTTGTGCGTAATCTCTCGATCTAACTTCAGAAATAACTACAAACGACTTATCAAATATATCAACCATTCTCTGATGGAAATCAGCTAAAAATGGTTGTGGTAATTCAATAATGCAATCAATTTCATTCTTACTAAAGGTATTTAAAATCCTACCTTTTAACGGTAAAACTCTATCTGTAATTAAACGACTCAGCTCCGAATCATCACTTGCCTGAATTGAGGTAACCTTATATTTACCGTTATAGCCAATTCTAACTGTAGAGAAGTCATCTTCTTGTTGAAATAAGTAAGCCTCTTGGTATTGATTATGAGTAATTTCAACTACTTCAATTGATAACCCTATTAAGCTACTTTTAATTTCAGACAACAAAGCTAATAAGGGGGTATTGTTTTCAGGAATACCAAAAGACAGAGCACTAGGTGGCTCTGTAACGAGTGCGGGAATTAATACATCTGGTGTCGAACTTATTGATGACTCACTTACTTGTTCTGTAACCGGTTGAGGTATTGAATTTAATTTTGTGGATGAAGCATCAATCGCATTGTGATTTGTAAAATCCATACTAGCTACCTTCTTCATTCCACCGCCCAACTTAATATGCGGCTCATCTATCACATATAATGTTGATGAGGTTCGCGTTATCGCCGTATATAACCATCTAAAATAGTCTTGGGTCAGTGTTTTGTAATGTGAACTACACTTTAAAAATACATTCTCCCATTCACTGCCCTGTGCCTTATGACAAGTAATGGCATAGCCGAACTTCACTTTAAAAGCATTAAAGTAAGGGTCACCAAGCAGTGCCATTTTAAATTCACTTTTCTTATCTTTGGTTGTTAAGCCTGGGTGGCGGTTAACAAAATCAACATACAAAGCCTTGTACTCATCTGAGCTTAAACCAGGTTCATCGTTATAAAGTAAATTTTCAATAATTTTACAAACAAAAAAACTAACCTCTCCATTTTCGTTTCTGAAACCTAGCTCAACATTTCTAAAACAAAGCTCAACTTTTATAGTAACTGTTTCACCATGTTTGCCTTTTTTCCGAAGAATAACGTTTCTTATTTCAGGCTCAGAGTGAACTTGGTTAACCATACCAAACTCGCCGTTAGTGATCACTTTTTCATGAACATAATGGTTAGCAACAGAAATAATCTTATCTCCTGGCACAACCTCTTTTTGCTCAGGAAAAAAATGCTCCCTAACAACACGGTTATATTGGCTAACTTGGCTGTTAGATGATGCAATAAGAATAGAGTCTTTTGTATTAGCAATACGCCCCTGACATACCTTTAAAAACTCACTTATTAAATCGTTTGAGTTGAGCGACAGCACATCAGTATCGTTTGTTTTAAAATCTAGCTGGTTGAAAGTCTTATTTAAAAGCGCCTCTCTCAATACTTTGGCATTAGGCATAATACCACTCTCAGCTTTTTGTCTAACAACTTCTGTAAGCTCATAACTGTCTGAGTTAAACTGATACTTATTTTTTAAATAATCCCGATTAAGTGCTGGAGAATTATTCATACCAACAGGAGGTAACTGAGCATTATCACCAATAAAGATAATTTTTTTAGTATGGTCATTATGATCTAAATTTATATAGTTCAGTAAGTCTGTAAGCAAATAACCTGATCCAAAGCGAAAGAATTCAGCATCAGAGTAGATATCCGAAACCATTGATGACTCATCAACAATATATACCGTTTCTGAGCAATGTTGATTCACTTTTATTTCAGCATAGAAGCGAAATGTTTCAGAGCCATCAAGGCCTTCAACCTTATACTCTTTTATATTATCAAGGTTATAAATAACACGATGAATGGTTGAGGCTTCTTGGCCTGCTTTATCACTGATAACTTTAGCTGCTTTTCCAGTTGGTGCCATTAATACAAATTGGCGGCCAATTGCATCTAGGTATTGCGTTAACCCTTGAGTGATAAACGTTTTACCAGTACCTGCATAGCCATTTAATATAAATACAGAGTTTTTTCTTTCATTGAGAAAAACATCAAGTTCTTTAACTAACTCTGACTGCCCAGATGTAAGAGAGTGTTCTTTAAAACTATCAAAAATATTTACTTTTGCGCGAGTCATATCCATTTGTAAGTCAAAGCTTGTTGCCGCTTGGCTACTGGCTACTTTAAATTCATTAACTTGATGGAAATTGTTTGTTTCGGTGATTTTGCTTTGCGCTTCTATTAAGTCTTGCCTAACTAACAATAACTCCGCTTCAGCATTTGCTAGAGCTTTAGATTCCTGAGTGATTTTTTCATTAAGTTGCTGGTTTTCTTTCTCTAACGCCAGCTCGCCTTCAATATTATTGGGATTTTCTGGTTCAATAAACTCAGGGATATCAAGGTAAGAGGTATTTATAGTTTGAATTAACCACCTAACCACCAAGTAAGCTTCTTTAAGCAGCCAAAGCGCTTGCTCAACAGTATGTTTAGTGCTGTTATGAGCTGCTTTATTTCCGTGCATTCGAAGAGCGTGCAGTTTTGCAACAATGTTAGCATCAACAGCCTCTTTAAAGCCGCGATGATTTATCTTGGTATATAGATCTGACTGAGGCTCTATTTCAATTGAGAGTGCTGCGAAAATGTTTCCAACAAACAACTCTGTAAAGCATCTTAGTTTTACTAACGCGGCCTGTGGGTCTGAAAACGCATATCCTTCAGCAGCAGAGCCTAGCTCTGCTAACCTTTTAAAATCACTGTAAACGTGAAGAAAATCAAAGTTTGAATTCATTACGCTAATTCCTTTTAAATTATATTTTATTATTATCTGTTGTCTTAACTAATTTGTTGACCATTACAACTCAAGTACTTGCCCTCAAAAGACCTCGAAATACTAAATGTACTTTGTGGTGATTTTGAAGCACCACACCGTTTTTTATTAGACAATTTGTCGTTTAAGGTCATATAGCTACAATTCTACATTTGAGGAAACTTTTGGGAGTACTTTCAAAATTTCAATGATTACTTTTTTATCAATGTTTTTAATAAGTCTTGCTAAAGACTCGCTTTCATTACTTTCAAAAACATATTCTATAGCTGTATTTCCGCTTAAGCCTTGCCATTCCCAGTCCCCATTATACTTATCAGCATAACGCTCAATCAAACTATCTGACCAAGGTAAGGCTATATTCCTACCTAAACTGCTCCAGTCCCACTTATCAACATAACGGACAATCAAACTCTCTGACCAAGGTAAGGATGTATTTCTGCTTAAACTTTCCCAGTCCCACTTATCAGCATAACGTTCAATCAAACTCTCTGACCAAGGTAAGGATGTATTTCTGCTTAAACTTTCCCAGTCCCACTTATCAGCATAACGTTCAATCAAAGTCTCTGACCATGATAAAGCTGTATTTTCGCTCAACCCTTTCCAACCCCACTTAGCAGCATAACGCTCAATCAAACTTGCAGACCAAGGTAAAGCTGTATTTTCGCTTAACCCTTTCCAACCCCACTTAGCAGCATAACGCTCAATTAATAGCTCAGACCAAGGTAAGGATGTATTGCAGCTTAAGCTACACCAACCCCACTTATCAGCATAACGCTCAATAAAACCCTCTGACCAAGGTAAAGCTGTATTTCCACTTAAACCTTCCCAGTCCCACCTATCAGCATAACGCACAATAAACCCCTCTGAGCAAGGTAGAAGTGTATTGCTGAACAAGGAAATACATATGTGATTAAAATAATTACGCTCAAGGAAACTACCTAACCAAGGATAATCTCTCTCAAAGAAATCATCATCTAAGGAAGGTGAGTCACTCTCATAAATATATTCAAAAGGAGAAACGATCTGTTCAAGCAAACTTTCTGACCAATAAATGGCTTCATTAGTTAAAATATATCCACCAGCTGGTTCAACTCCACCATTCTCAAAATCTTCATAAGTCACAACACTAAACCAATGCCACTTACCAGCATATCGTAAAATAAAACTCTCTGACCAAGGTAAAGCTGTATTACTACTTAGCCACATCCAATGCCATTTTTCAGCATAACGTTCAACAAAACTCTCTGACCAGGGCAGAGCTGTATTAAGACTCAACCGACTCCAATCCCATTTATCTTTAAAACGTTCAATCAAACTTTCAGACCAAGGTAAGGATGTATTCTTACTTAACCACCTCCAATCCCACTTATCACTAAAACGCTCAATAAAACTCTCCGACCAAGGCAAGGATGTATTTGAACTCAACAAATCTGGAGTGAGTAGACAATCTGCATTTTCAATTCGCCACATCTCTGGAGGAATGTCCCCACACTCTCTATAACACTCTTCCTCTTCTGCTTTTCTTGTATCCTCATATCCAGGCCAATTATTCCAACCTAACTGTTCGGTATAATTTTCAATGACATCTCCTTCCAAGGGGTAATACTTAGAAATCAACGCAACCATAATTTCAGGATGATTTAGCGCAAGGTTTATCCATCTAGTTTCTTGTGTTGAAAGAACGAGAGATTGACTATTCGCTAATATTTTTCTGGTAATACCAAGTAAATTTTTAGTTTTGGCTAGCGTTACTTCACTTGAACGTTTGATTGCTATTTCTTTTTTTATCATCTTTTACTTCCTACTATGTAAGTCTTAATCTATCTCACATTCCATGGACATTGAGCCTCGCCATTTGCTCTTTTTAAGGGAAAGTTCTTTCCATATACGAATCATGATGAACATCCATCACCTCAACCCCTTGCTCTGTTAACCAAACCTCTTGCTCTATGGACAACGTACATGAAGGATCAATTCGTAGTTGTTCCAAATTTGTCAAGTTTAATATTTCTTTAGGGAGCCCTGTAAAGGTGATGATCTGAAGTATTTGTAAATTAGCTAACTGCCCAATTTCTTTTGGAAGTTCTGTGAGGTTGTCATCGTAAAGGGAAAGTACTTGTAAATTAGTTAACTGCCCAATTTCTTTAGGAAGCTCTGTAAGATTATTATCCCGAAGGACAAGGATTTCTAAATTAGTTAACTGTCCAATTTCTTTTGGAAGCCCTGTGAGATTGTTCTTCCCAACGCGAAGATCCTGTAAATTAGTTAATTGCCCAATTTCTTTAGGAAGTTCTGTAAGATTGTTATCGCCAAGGAAAAGGCCTTCTAAATTAGTTAATTGCCCAATTTCTTTCGGAAGTTCTGTAAGATTATTATCGCCAAGGAAAAGGCGTTTTAAATTAGTTAACCCCGATTTATCTCGTGGCAACTTATTTTCGTCAATATCATTTTCATCAGCCCAAGCCCATATGCGTTCCATCCAACTGTCATCAACAACAGTAATATTATTTCGTGGTGTTAAAATTTTACGCGTTACATCAAGTAAGTTTTTAGTTTTCTTCAGCGAGAGTTCACTTGATTTTTTTACGATGAGTTTATTCATAATATCCTTATTTTGAACCAATGGTCTTGAGGGGAGCTTATACAATATTATTAGCTAAATATTTTATGGTGAACAGTGCTTTATACTTTGCAATTTGAATAGTAAACTACAAAAATAATAGGCGCGATATCACTCATAACTATACAATATTAAAGGACTAAGATGCAACAAATTCTCAAACGTTTAGAGTTGATTCAAACAAGCATATTCCTCGAAGACGAAGAAATTATAGCGCTACAGATATCTAAAATAAAAGCACTTAATCCCGATGATGATGTGTGTGATATTCTAAATAAATTAATTCAGCATAACTATGCAAGCACAATAACCGCAATTGAAAGCTATTTAGCTAAACAAACAGGGCTTGTGTCATTCATAGATAAGGAAGTTCAAGGGTTAAAGCTTGAGCTTAAGGTGCTAGAAAGAACACTTCAGTCCCTTACAGGTAAAAAGAATGAATGTATAAACGTTATTGAAGACTTTAATTATGTATACAACGTTGAGTTAGGTGAAATAATTAAGCGGGTGTTAGAGCTGACGAAAGATATATCATTTCGAAAAACTTTAGAAAAACAAGAAAGATTTAATTCCTTAAACCAAGAGTATGCTGCATTAAAACAGAGTACTGAAGATGCTAGAGAGCAGCTGGAAAAATCTAAAGAAGCATTAAATGAATTAGATGAGTTTAGTGATGAATATGATGAAGTGTACCAGAGATATCAGGAGCTTAAGGGTACTTTAGGTGCAGTCGAAGATCATTTGAATGAAAAAAGAAAGGTAGTAAAGGAGGCTAAAAATACACTTGACGATGACCCTTTCACGCAAGAGTTTAAAGAAGCAAAGAAAGACTCAGAGCAGTTCAATGAAGAGTATGCTGAAATTATTGCAGAAGAACACTATGACCTAGACGAAGATCAAGAGAAAGAGCTTAAAAAAGCCTATAGAAAAGCATCCTGGCTGTGTCACCCAGACATTGTAGCGGAAGAACTTAAAGAGCAAGCACATGAAATAATGGCGGAGTTAAGCAGTGCTAACCAGAAAAATGACCTAAATAAGGTATTAGAAATCCTTAGCATGCTTAAGTCTGGTGAGTTCGTCATTGCTAGTGACAATATTTTTGATACAGATTTACTAAAAACGAAGATATTAAAAACTAAAGCTAAAATTGACCAATTAAAAATTGAAATAGATGAATTAGATACAAGTGATACCTATAAAAACATTCAATCTATTGATGATAAATACGAATATTTTTCTGAAATTAAAGTGCAGTTAGTCGAAGAGTCTGATCGTTTAGAAAAAGAGCTAAATCAACTTAAAGGTGTTGATATAGAAGATGCGGTTAGTGCTAGTGACACTAACGTCATAAGAGATAGTATGCTCAAATTTCATTGTCCCCTCAAATGGGATTCACTCGAGTTAACGAATGATGATGATGTAAGATACTGTGGCGAATGTAGTCGAACAGTTCACTATTGCCATACCACATCCGATCTTCATAATGCACGCTCGGAAGACAAGTGCGTTGCAGTAACAATTGTACCTGAGCTACCAGATAATGAAGAATACGACGAAATGGGTTTTTGATGAAAAGATCAAGACCTGTTAACGTGTATCCTGCATCTACCTTGAATTAATAAAAATTAGTAAAAATCTATATCTTTCATTAGTTCAGCAATATCTTTCTTAGTAAGAGATTCTCCCTTATGCCCTAATAAATATTCGAGTGTTTGAGCATTGCTGGATTCAGAAGTAGTTTCTTCAGATAAACCGTCTTCACTATATGAGCTTTTATTTTTACTAATAGTAGCTTTTACAATAACATCTACTGAAGGTATTTTTAAATCGCTTTCTTTTATAAATGCACCGTCTTCATCAGTAAATGTAGAGCCTTCATCAGTAAATACAGATTCTTCATCCGTAAATGTAGATTCCTCATCAGTAAATGGAGATTTTTCATCAATAAAGGCAAGGTCTTTATCTTTCCCGTTATTTTTCGTCATAAATTCAGGTATATACGAAGTGTCTTTTTGAAAATTGATTTCATGATAACTACGCGCAAATGTTTTTATTTTTTCTTTATTATATGGGGCGGAAAATCGCTTAAAGCCTCTTTTAACATGGCAATCTAATTTAAATAATAATGTTTTATCATTTATATCAGAAAAATAGTTTAACCAGCCATAATGTTTGCCATCAACAACACAACCTGAAATTTTTAAATTTAACTTTCTGTAAAGCTTTTTGATATCCTTTTTTTCTGCATACTTATGGTGTTTTAAGAAAACACGGTTTATTCCTTCATATATTTTATGTATTGAAGACGGCCTAACCGTAATTTTTTCGCCTTTAAAATAGTAACCTAAAAACTGCACACCATTTTTAAGTAAACCAGAAGAAGATTTTTCGCTACCGTCAAAAAACTCATGTACTTTCAGGTCTAATTTATTAATGTTATTAACAATTTTATGTTGTATTTCCTTAGCATCAACTTGGTTACAAAGCACTAAAACATCATCAACAAAGCGATAATATTTATAACCATTTTCGCTTTGTTGAGTTAAATCGACACCATGAAGATATACTTCTGAAAGAACAGTTGATATTGATAACCCTTGCGGAACACCACAAGGGTTTGAATAATGTATTCGTTCATTTGAGGGTAATGCAATATTTACCGTAGTTTGTGTAATTGCTTGTTCAATTAACGACAATATTATCCCATCAGAAATACGTGTTTTTAAAAACAACATTAAATTTTTATGATTAATACTCGGGTAGAACTCTTTAACATCAATTTTTAAAAAAGCATCATATTTTTTAGATAATATTGTTTCTTTAACTTTATTAATTTTTGTTTTAATGGGAGGGACGTCAAAAACTTCAGGGAATGCTCGCATGATTTCTTCTTGCAATATTTTTAATACAAGTTGATCTCGCTTTGTAGCAATAGATATTTGTCGTGGTAAAGAAAGTGCCGACTTTAAAATTAACTTTTCTTTATATAATGAAAAATCATAAGTGTTATTCGCTATTTTACGCTGAATAATATCAAACTCTCTTCTGGCATTTTTTTTAAAAAGCTCTCCGCTTACACCATCAATTCCAATTGAACCATTATTGTTTAAAAAGCGTTCACAAACCGCCATAAGCCTATCATCATTAAACAAATCCATTTTATATTATGTAATTCCTGAGTAAATCTAAAAAAGGGAGGGGTTCTTAATTCATGTCAGTCATTGCCTAATATAAAATTAAACATAACTAAACTTTCGTTTAGTAAAACTTTAAAAAATAAAACTTATTTACTTATACTTATATCTCTTACGAGATCTATCAGTTAAACAATATGTTATTTAACCAATAAAGAACCCCAAATTTCTGTTGTTAACGTATTTAAAAATCGCTGAAAAAATTAATTGTCTATATTATCTTCTATTGCCCTATAGATATGAATAATCAGCTAAAATATCACTATGACAAGAGGCGAATTTGTAATTACATTCTAACCTTTTCGCTACTAATTAGTATACTTTATTTATCAATATCCCCAAGCTTAAAACCCGTATGTGTTGAGATTGCAAATAAACTGGAGACAATGTTTTTTTCAACATGAAAATACGTTACTCAAAAGGAACAAATCATAAAGGCTTTCAGGCAGCATGAGGCAGGTGACAAGACTGATGACATTTGCTGTGAAATGGGCGTATTTCTTGAGTCTTTTACAACTCGCGGAGCAAATATGCAGATTTGGGAGTAAACGGTGCTAAACGCATAAAAGAGCTTGAAGCTGAAAGAACAAACTCAAGAAGTAGTTTGTGGAAAAGATGCTCGAAGTCGAAGGTATGTATGATGTGTTAGCAAAAAAGTAGTAAAGACTTCTGATAGAAAGCTAATTGCTTGCCATTTCATTGAGCTTTGAAGGAAAGTTTAGAAATGAGTATTTAAATCAATGTTGATTTAGGACGAAGGAAGAAGCGGGATATGTAACAGACTTATATGTAGTAATGTGGTTACTCAATTTTTAGTGTGCTTTGTCAGCTTGTATTTGAGCTAAATTCTTTTCAGCCCATATCGATTTCCCATCAAGTAAAGTTCTAATGATTCGTCCACAGCACTTTTTACCTTGACGAGTTCGTTCTACGTTATAGTAATCCGCCCATCGTTTTTGGTGTCATTGCTTTTGTTTTCGTCTGGTCAGTATCATGATGCCAATTGCTCAAAATCGCTATTTTTTTAAAAATAAAGTTGCCGCTTAAATTGTTTTCATCCTGCCTATAAGTAAGCTCTTCAATTCGGACTGTTTACGTTGGCGAGGTTTTACTTCGCTTCAGTTTTATAGCTTCTAATTCTTAAAGGCCTTTTGTGCAGTTCTAGTTCTATCTCATTGAGGGCGAAAGCGCCATAGCTTATACTTGCTAATGTCAGCTATCCTTGCAGATAGCAGACTTAAGATTGAGGTTAGCTCATATAAGAAAAAATTAGTAGTGTGAATTCACCCATCAATGTCCCCTTTTGGCTAAAAGCCGAAGTATTAATTTAGTCACTTGAAGCTTCAGTTTAGTGAACAAAATTATCTTAATCTCTTAGTGGCAAACCTAATGTTATTCAGTGGTCATCGTAAATGTCATTCGATGGCAGTGTGGGATGATAATGACTGGCAGTTCTGATGTAATTAGGTGGCAAAACTGATGTAATTACCCAGTTATATTAATTTACAAAAATAACAGGAAAATTGATTAAAAACACCTGTATTATACTTATTGCTCAACAACTTAATAACTTTGCTCGCCCCAAATTTCATTACTGCTATCCATCATAATTTTTTTGACGGAAGGAGCAAACTTACTCATGAAAACGTCGGCATCTCGCATTTGATCTCTATTAACACTGCTACCCCAAGTTCCGCCACCATGTAAGGTTTGATTACGTAAGGTATATAAACGAGAGAATATTACTAATAGAACTACTGAAGTGTTTTTATGACCAAGCGCTTTATGGGTAAAGGCATTGGCAGATTTAAAATCATCTTGCCATTGGGTTTCGGTTTTCTTTTGATTTTGATAATCCCAAAACGGTTGGAAAACAAATTTGTTGCTTAGTAACACTCGAATGCTACTAGTAGATTCTTTCCAAACCAGATCTGACAGGCAGTTATCTACGTCTAAACTACATAGGCAATCTATAAAGTTGCGAAAGGTTTCTTGCTCTTTAAAATGGTGATGATCGTCAATTTTGTTAGCATAAGTCGCATTAAAAGCTATTCATAGAAAAATAAATTGCGCGTCTTGATCACCTTCAGCTTTCTCTGCACGGTTTAACCAACTTAAAACACGATGTATTCTAAGGCTAAGATTTAATGAGTAGCTGTCACGCTATTGCCGCTGATGGTTTTCATCTGCCATTTCACTTACTTGTAAATACTATTAACAAAATATCAAGATACTATAGCGATAATACTGTGCCATTTAAATATATGTTTAATAATATATTTTCACTTAAAAACAGGTAGGTTTTCGATAATGTTATGAGTTTTTAGTTGGATCAAACTTCAAAAAACTTTGTTGTAATATTATTTAAACATGAGAAAAAGGATAAAAATATGCAAGATTTAATATTATGGTCAACTCCTGTACTTCTATTGCTTATCGGCATTTACCTAAGTAACAAAAAGCGATAAAACATCTAATAGAACAATCACTTCTGAGCCAAGATGAGTTATAAGCTGTTGATCTTTTTGGATATTTGATTTTAGTTACTTTAAAGCAAAAAAGGCACCGCTAAACGGTGCCTAGAAATATAAACATTCAAAAGTTACTTCTTTGAATCCTTAGTCTTTTTTTTAGCCTCTACTTTTACTCGCGCTACATAAAATAGTGCTAATATCCCGAGCAGAAAAAAATACAATGCTGAATTAAATAGATCTTCACTGCTTTCGCAGTAAGAAAAAAAGCCAAAAACCACAGCGCATAACATCCCCACTTTGCCCAAAAATTCAATTTTTCTTAATGTTTTGTTATGGTTATCATTTTTCATCTATTTTGTTCCTCTGTTGTGTTGTTAGTCACAAATAACTAGAAACGTGGTAGAGATAATATGGAAAAATGAGAGCCGAAGCTCTCATTTTTGCTGCTTTAACGCTACCATATTAATATTTCGTCGCAATGACTCAATATCATTCTGATAACCATTTCCAAGAATGATCGAAACGACAAGCTCTGTTAGACTGACTAACATTGCTCAGTAGTGTTGCGGAGCTTGGACAACCGCGGAAAGTTGCTGAATTATTTGTCAGCGGCAAATTGTTTCAACGCTAAACTACAGCAGCATTAATAAATAGGAAGTGCATAGGGAAGTTTTTCCAATTTGGCTAATTTCATCATAAAAAAAGGGAACCGAAGTTCCCTTAGTAGTTTTACGTTTAATTTTCGCAAAGTGCTAATAGCGCATCATAATTTTCGATAGAGAAAAATATTTCTTTGGGTACACCGCAGAAGTTAAAAAAGTCATTATCTTCAACATTGTCTTTGATAAAACCTCTGATTTCATCAAAAAAATAGCCAAATACTAATGCCCTTTCATCAGGGTAGAAATATTTTTTAGACATAAATTCTGGAAGCTCTTGCTGCAATAAATTTGTTATTGCAAAACAAGTGGTTCTGCTGCATTCATCCCTATACTCATAAATAGCCTGTGTACTTTCCTCATCAAAATACCAACAAACCCTTAAGCAATCTTTATCCCTTGTTGGGGTCTTTGATTTTCTTAACAGCTTGTAGCGCCAATTAATATTTTCTTGTTTAGTCGATTTATTTTTCAAGATATTTCCTCAGTTTAGTTGACCTCAGATATACCTAGAAACACGCTTGGGAAATTTTTACTTAATCCTGCGAAATAACCCCACGCTTTCCCATAAATTCTGGCAAAGCGCCAGCTTGTCTATCCGCATCTAGAGTTTGTACAGCTAATAGTTTTGAGTTATCCATCAGGTGAGCGTATCGTTTTGTGGTTTCGATTTGACGGTGATTTAATAGATGGCTGACCAAATATATATTACCCGTGCGCATCATTACCCTAGATGCAAAATCATGGCGAAGATCATAAAACCTGAAGTTATGTATCTCAGCGTTTTTGATGATACTTCTCCACGCTGTTTTTATTGTGGTCAATTGTTGTGATGGTAACTGTGGTGACGGAAACAGCCATGCATCTACTTTATTTTCAATTAACCTTGAGCATTTTTTATGAATATAGTGCTTACGCCACTCGGTTAAGGTGGTGTAAGCTAAGTCATTTAGAGGTATAAAGTTAGCGAGCGATCTTTTATCAATAGATTTTCGGATTCTAAAAAATCGAGATTCAAAATCTACATCTGTCCATTTTGAGTTCATTAATGTTCCAGGGCGAATTCCCGTTTCTTTAAATAAAATGATAAATGGTGTGACATGATCTGCAAATGCACATTCATTAAGCTGAGGCGGCGCTATTAAGTTTCTTTCTTGGCGGTGTAAAATAGTACTTTTCCGTAATGTTAACTTACGCTCATTACGTTGATTCATTGTACGATAAAGTCTTAATTCTTCTTCTTGAGATAAATAACGAATAATTTCATTGTCCATTTTAAACTTGGGTAACGTATATAGGTCATGGTCGTTTATTACGCCTTGCTCTTTAGCTAACTGCACACATGACCTAATGGTGCAAATAGCTTCTTTTAAGGTTGATGGTTTGAGCACCCAGCGACTTTCAGCAGCATTAATTTGTCTTTGTGTTAACTTTCTTTCCTTAGTTTTTAACCATTTCTTTAAAACTTCAGCATTTATATCTTTAATTGATAAATTCAATAGTTTGGGGAAGTTCCGCATTACAACTTTGACTTTTTTAGCGGCAGTTTTAGGATTTTCTTCTAATTTTTTATCTAAGAATTCGCCCTGTAAAAATGTATTTAACGTTATGAGAGAATCTTCAACTGCACTCGCCTCAACTTCAGTACCGCCAGTAATATGATTCTCAAAAACTTTGATCCCTAGCTCGTTAGACGCTTTAATTTTTTTAACAGCCGCCAACATATTTGTAAAAGATTCTGGTGAGAAAGTGCCTAATTTGTTTGTGATCATTTTGCTATTTTTACCATCACGTGAACGATAATAAACACTGCCGTGATCGTCATCGTTTAGAACTTTGATGTTTTTTCCCGACTTTTTAAACCTATTTTTATACAGTCGAATGGAGAGGCCAGATACATGAAGTTGATTTAAAGTTAAATATGGCAGCCCTCCCTGCCACCACGTTTCAATAATGTGCTTTAAATCATCTTCGTTGATGTTTGAATTTTTTCTGATTTGGTTTTGTACGCTTGAAAGTGAGGCTTCTTTCAAACGAGATGGATTAAACAATATTGCTCCGAACAGCTTTAAAATTTCAGAGTATTTTTTCTTTTTAACAGTTAGTGATATACTTTTTGACATGATTATTTTCCCGTAGGTTTAAAGTAACCTCATCGCACATATATCGCACTGGAAAATGCAAAAAGATGCAAAACAGTCCAAAAGCATCAATTTAACGAATAACGCTAAGCTCTTGTTTTTATAATGATTTTATGGGAATTGTTTATGAGTTAAAAATCAGCCCCTGAGTCTGGGGGACGTGAGGTCGCAAGTTCGAATCTTGCTACTCCGACCACATTTAGAGCAAAAAAGCCCTGTTTTTACAGGGCTTTTTTGTAACTGTTATATCTTAATTCGCTGCAATACCCAGTTGATTAATGATCTACTCATTTTTTATAGCTTATTGACCAAAATAAACCTTAACAGCTAATTTTAGGTATATCTCGCCACTTACTCGTAAAGCTTGGCGAAAGAAATTCTCGTCGCATAGGCCACTTATCCATTTTACCTTGTACGGCTAATTGTAAAGTATCATTACCGTAACGATTATTTATCCCGTCATAACAGCGCATCAGCTCTGGGTCCTCTTCATTTAGCGAAAACAGATCACCTTGTTGAAATTGAGTATTTTCAAGCTCAATGGCGCCCACCCCACAACGATAAAAATTAACACCGCCGGCATAAACACGATCAAAAACGACTGAGATAGCGTTAGCAATGCTTAGGGTGTTATCTGTTGCCACTAAAAATTCATAGCTTATCGATTTGTGGTAATAATTATCATCATGAGGTGAGCTAGCAGCGGATATAATCAGACGTTTTACGCGCGAATTCTGTTGCCTTAGTTTACGGCCTACAATGGCGCCATGACTCACTAAAGCCGCTTTTAATTGATGTTGTTCATTTATCCGTTGACCAAAGCTTCTAGTGGAAAATATTTCTTTTTTTGCCTGCTTAACTTCATCCCAGTTTAAACAAACTATACCGTTTAACTCGTTAACTGTTCGTTCAACCATAACGCTAAATTGGCTGCGCATAGTTTTAGGTGATTGGTTGGCTAAATCCCAGGCGGAATTTATTCCCAACACATTTAGACGCTTGCCTAATCGACTACCAATGCCCCACACGTCAGTCACCGCCATTTTTGATAATATGTCTTTACGTGACGTAACATCATCTGCAACTGCCACACCGTTATAGCCCGCCAACTTTTTAGCCGCGTGGTTTGCGGCTTTCGCTAATGTCGGCGTTGAGCCAAAGCCAACACCCACCGGCAAACGCGTTTCCTGCCAAACCGCACGTCGTATTTCATGGCCATATTTATGCCAATCATTAATAATTTGGTTATAGTTTTTAAATTGTAGAAAAGACTCGTCAATCGAATAAACATATTGGTTATCGCAAAAACGGCCAATAACATTCATCATCTTGTCACTGAGATCCGCATATAGCTCATAGTTAGACGAGCGAACAACCACATGGTGTTTGGCTAAAAAATGTTTAATTTGAAAGTAGGGTTTAAATTTTGGTATACCTAAACGCCGACCAATGGGACACACAGCACATATACAGCCATCGTTGTTTGTTAGTACGACCACAGGCCGATTTCTGATTGAGGGGTCAAACACCTTCTCACAAGACGCGTAGAAAGATACGGCATCCACTAACGCATACATGCGCTTAACTCCTTTAGCTGTCGATGTAAACGAATTGAACGGGTAACTACTCCCTCTATTTGAAATTCATCTTCAGGTGTAATACTGACCGCTTGATGCTTGAACGATGCGGATAATAGCCTAGCGTTTTTTTTATCAATAAGTTTACAAGTAAAACAGCCATTGTAATTCGCCACAATAACATCACCGTCTTTTACTTCCTCGCTGCGATCGACTAGCAATAAATCACCATCAAAAATGCCAACCTCTTGCATCGACTGCCCTTGCGCCAAACCAATAAAGGTGGCATCGGGGTGTGCTATCAAGAGTTGATCTAACGATAAGCCGAGTTCTTTATATTCAGCTGCAGGTGATTCAAAGCCGGATATACCCGCCTCAATAAAAATGGGAATAACTTTCATAAAATACAACCTATACTGTACATTTAAACAGTATAGGTTAAGGCGTAAAATTGAGGAAGCTTTTTGTTATCTTCCATAAACCTAAACCAACTCAAATAACTCTCAATCTAGTCCTTGAAGTGGCTTAACCGTTTAGGTGTGCATTAGAGTGAGCCATGCTTCTCCGATGTACCTGTATGTCCGATGAGACGAGTCTTATTTCGAGCCCTACCTCTGCCATGCATCAAGAATATTCAATCTTGCAGTTGACCTCGATGGACTTTATCGATTTGCCGGGCTCAATATTGGCATCGATAATAATCGGATGAGCACCCGGTGAAACACCCGGACGAAACTGTTGTGTTGTCGTCAAGGGCTCGCATGAACAGGCTAATCGCCGTGGGGAGGTCATTGGACTTTTTTGCCGTTTCTGCCGCATCGATAACACTGGCTAGGGATTCACCCGCCGCTACTTTATCTTCTTGGCGCTGCGCAGGGGGGTATATATAAGCCGGCGGCTCAATATAGCTATGCGCGTCGTACGTCGGCGGTGTCATACCGTTAAGGAACATAAACACTGGACTGTCGGATTCGGGACTGACATCAATAGCCACCTGATCTCGGCGCTGCTCGACCCCAATGATTTTTTTAAAACGTCGGACAGATGCGCGACGAAGCACCCTTGCTCACCAGTAACAACCGCCTCGCCACCATGCTCGTATTGATGGATCACGAATGAGCTCAGATCAAAGGGGATGCTCTGTATCAGCACCGATTCAGCAATAATAATCGTGGTATTCGGACGCTAGGCGTGGCGCACGCCAAGCTCGTAGAACACATTCGCGTTTAAGGTCGAGAGATCTGCAATAACGATATCCGCCTCGTAGATCCAGCGGTACATGAACGAATCTATACTGCCGGTGAGATTGGAGTCTATCGCCCGAAAACAGTTTACATCGACCTGGTCACAGGCCGGACGAATCAGCTGCTGGTAGGTCTTATCCAGATTCAGTACCCGCCCGGTGAATAATCGCTCTTATTGCCAAAACCGGTAACAACAAAGCAGGTAAGCTGCCTGCTGGCTTTCTCGAGTTGTGTGCTGCCGCTGATTTACGTTTGTTACTAGACATCCTTATCTCTTGTCAGTTTTAATGGGTGAGTTTTAAAAATAATGGTTTTTTGTTAGCCGCATATGTCAGGATAATTTCTGCACATTTGTCTGGATTGGCTTCCTAAAATATCTGAGGTTAAGATTTCTACCCCAGATCACTTATCGATCGAGTCTGCCTTCTTTAATTGTGCTTCGGAACGACTACTATCCGGATTGCCGCCATTAGTATTTGAATCTCGAATATATACTAAGTGCCAGAAAATGCCGTTCCTGCAAGCGATACCTGCCATTGTATTAAAGGCACAATTTACTGGCAATCATAAATCAAAGACCTGACCATTTCCCTGTGACCCGAGGGTCGCTAAAATCCCAGAGTCTGAGCACAGCCTCAATGGTACCGCTGGTCACTCAAGACTGTGTGCTTCATAACCCATGTTGACGACTTTTAGTCGCTCATTGCCGCGGAGATGCGTCGCGTTTCCCTTGTCACCCGACAGATCGTACATATGCATCATGTACTCTATCCCCGCTTCGCCCACGCCCATGTAGGCCAGGATTCCACCGGTGACATAATCTGCAGCCATCTCGTTGGCGAACTGCCAGCTGGCGTCAGAAGAGAGGTTGAGCTTCCCTTCTGATATCGCATCACGCAAATTCTTGAGCATTTTTTTAACGCGAACGTTCAGCACCTGAATATCCTTGTTTTCCGTGTTCTTCTCGATAAAACTCCGAAGATCAGCGGGAAGCAGCATGTGAGCAACCTCGTGCGCAAGGACTCCCATTCTCCTCTCGCGCCCCTGCTTAGTAAACGCGACGACTGATGCATTGATTGCTTCGGGGTTAGTTTTATCTACGCTTGATAGTCCTCCTGTTTTGCCCCATTCGCGGTGTTGTTTTATCTCTTCCGGAGTGACATCAACCAATACATTCATATAATTGGAATCGATGATAATTCCCTCGAATTCAGGGTTTTTCGTGAACACGGTCATCATCCCAGAAACCGGTTTCACCGCAAAGGCGTCTTTCATACCCGGTATGTCGTACACCTTTATTGGCGAGACCCCAAGTTTTTTGGTGATCTCCCGGACCATATCAGTATCCTTCCCTGTATCAAGACTCAGGGGATAGTATTTGTTGAGATCTTTTGGGTCACCGTGGAAACCGTTACAGGCACTTCTACTCTCGTTATTTGCTCGGCATGGGAGACTTCCTAAAGCGAGGCTAGTTCCGCCATCGCCGGTACAGGACGTACGAGCCTCGGTAATCGGATCTCCACATGGTTTATTGTCCGCACGAGATTCGGTGGCGGCAATTGTCAGGACAAGAACCATCAGAATAATCGAAGAGCGTAAACACTGTTTTTGTAACATCACTTAATCCTCATTTACTATTTACGTCTCTGGCTAGAAACAATTGATGCGATATCCGGCGAACCTCTCATATTAGGGGCTCGCATGCTAAGTAATTAGCAAAGATAACGCTCTGTTTATTTATCGTAAGACTGACATAAAACACGAAACCCGAGATCACTATCACTCAGGTCGCTACGTTTTAATTCTCGGCGGGAGGAGCGCACTACGCTTTTGACCGACTTGTAAGACCCGTTGCGTGTTACCCGGCGCAGATCACTTTTCTCCTCCGCTTTCTCCTTCGCGCATTCCCTCTCAACCTTCCCGTTGTATGCTTTGCTCCACGTCGAGCAGGTCCACTCCTTAACGTTTCCTGAAGTGTCATACAGACCGAACCTGTTCGGTGGAAAGGAGCCGACCGGTGACGAACTAACATTATCCAAGTCACTTCCACAACCAATACAATTGGCCATGGCTACCTTATCTTTCCATTCAATATTGCGGGAACTCAACCAAGAGGCGGTTTTGGTATTTTTACTCGTGACTTTATCCCATTCGTCTTTCGTCGGGTTGATGTTGGAACCCCACCAGTAACCGGTCTCGGTCTTGGCACGTGCGGCGAACTCCCACTGGGCCTCCGTAGGGAGGCTGCATTTCTTGTCAGTACGGTCACCCAGCCATATGGCGTAACCCATCGCAGCTCCCCAGTTCACGTTAACGACCGGTCGACTCTCACGCCCGCCCCTGCCTGTCAGCGGATATACGAGGTCGTCTTTGCCGTCTCGATGCTGCAGCCAAACGTAGTAATCAAACTCGTCATAGGTAACCTCATATATGCCTATAGACAAACCCTTGGATATCGCAATATTCTGTTGTCCCGGGATCCCGTATTTTTCGTATTCATCTATGGTATAACCATTGTATATAAAGGCTTCGTTTTGCTCGCCCATGTAGAAATCTCCCGCTGGTATAGCCACCATTTCGGGAACTGGTGCATAGGTGAGCCGGAAAAGTTGTAAGGTCCACATTGAAGACGTTGGCAATTCGTTTTTTTTTGCCCAATAGAAAGCCTCCCCGAACAAAACGAGCAGGACGCTGGCAACGATTGCCGTCGCAGTTGCGGCGAACGTGACCCTCCGGCTCTTTCGCAAACGCCGCTCGGTTTCCTGCGCTGCCCGATGCGCCTGCTCACGTTCGTACTCGGCCAGGTCTCTCGCTTCACGCTCGTGACGCTGGTCGCGACTATCCATAACCACACGGGTCAGCACATCGTGGGTGAGCTCCAGTCGGCGTACACCAAAACGCTCGTCCACGCCCAGCAATCGGCCGGCCACTAACTTCTCCAGTGCTTCGCTGGTAACGCCAGGACGGGCGAGAGCGTCATCAAGCGCGCGGCTATCTCGGTAGCCGGTCGCGGTGATCAGCTCGTCTTCGACGAAATGCCGCACACTTGGATCTAGGCCCTGCAGCGAGCGTTCGTAAAAGTCGACTAGGATCTCGCGCTCGGCACCCGCCAGCAGATCGGACGTTATGGTGGCAGCACCACTGGCGAGACGCCTCAGGTTGAGTTCGCTACAAATAACACTGAGCAATGCAGGGTCAACTTCGATCCGACTAACCTCCTCAGGCAGTGGTGCTTCGGTGCGGTTGCGCCATGCCAGGCCGACGATGCGGTCTGCGACCTCGGCGCCGACGATGTCACCGCCGCTGCCGATGACCTCGAGCGCCTGCGCACCATCCATAGGTAATAACCTAAAGCGATTGCGCATCAGTGACGGCATGCGGCCGCGCAGGCCCTCGACATCCGCCAAAAAGTCTTCCCGAAAGCTAAGCAGCACCTTGCAGCCACGGCGGTCGAAGTCTATCTGCTCGCCGAGCGCGGGATCGTCATCTAACTGCTCTTGCAATGACTCCGAGGGTCGATCTTCAATCAGGTCGGCGAGTTCTTCAATAAAGTCATCGGCTGCGCCGCGGCTGCTGTCGTCCATCTGGCCGAGGGTGAATATTTCTTCGAACTGGTCAAACACCAACACCGGCAAGAGCGGCCGGCGGCGTGGATTCCAGAAGCCAGCGCCGGCGCGGTGAAAATACGCCCAGAGCGACTCGTCTGGTTCCGGTGGCATAGCCTTTACGCCATTACTAATACAAGCTTCGTTCAGCGCGTCCAAGACCTGCTGGCGCGGCGACGTCGCGACAGCGTAGTCAATGCGCAGGTACACCGGCAGGTGCAGATCCTCGCGCAACCGCGGGAACAAGCCGGCATGCAGCAGCGACGACTTGCCCAGCCCCGATCGCCCAAATAACACGGTGAGACGCTCACGGCGCACCAGCCGAGTTAACTCGTCCGACTCGCGCCTGCGGCCGCGGAAATAGTCCTGGTCTCTTTCGCCAAAAGTCGCAAGACCCGGCCACGGGTTCTGGGCGTCGAGCCCCAAGCGCTTATCCATGGGCAACTCGCTCTCTGTAGGCGACGAAGAGTTCATTAACCCGTTCGACGAAGCCTTCGACGGGCTCGCCACCGGGCAGGCGCGTAAAGTTAGCCGCGGTGAAGCGCGCGGGCACCTTGGCGCCGTAAGGGTCGGTGCCGTCGACGACCACAGGCAGGATGAAGCGTTCATCTGGCGCCATGCCCAGCGCCAGGTCGTCGGCGATGTTCCATTCGCGCCAGAAGTAGGCACGACTGCGGCCCTCGAGCTGGGTGTTTGCTGAGACCACGGGGATGAAGAGCGAACAGTTTTTGATACCTTGGAGTATGGCCGCAGCCCAGGGGTCACCGGGTTTTAGCTCATTACGATCGAACCAAACCTCGACGCCGGCGACTTGCAGCGCGCCAGCCAGACATTCTACGGCCGCGCTGTCATGGCGCGAGTAGCTAATGAACACCGCACCATCGCCAGGCCCGCGCCCTGCGACAGGCTGCGCTTTGATGACAGGTGGTTCATCAGCCGGATGTGCGACTTCCCAGCGTCGACGCAGCTGCGCAAGGAAATCTTCGGTATCCATGGGCACAACAAGAGAATTGGGTCTGAAGGTGGTCAGAAAGCCTGTCAGTTCGATGTCATCTGCAGCGGCCCTGCCCACCATAAATTCGACAGTATCACCCTCCTGTGCAGACAAACGCTCGCCCTTGACTGTGCGCAGAAAGAACCGCGCGGCCCAGTCGGGCAACCTGCAACCCAGCAACAATAAATGGTTGTCGCGCAGCTCGTCGAACAGTAGCTTGGGGCGGCGCGCATCGTCCTGCAGCGCATGCAGGAACTCGAGCCGATCGTCGTCGCAGGTCACGCTGTCGGGGGCCGATGAAATCCGTCCCAGGAGCTGGAACACGGTACTCTGTCGTAGGTCGCTGCGCGGCTGTGCAAGGTCGGCGCTACGATTGGGAGCGAAAGCGATTACGTTGGTGCGCGCGTCACCACCGTGGCGAACCTTGTCTAGGGCGCGGGTCAATAAGTCATCGAACGAGACGCTGACCATCAGGTCAAACGCGTCGATCGATGCCAGGTCCAGCAGTGCCTGAGGTGGTTGGATATCCAACTCTTTTAGGATTGTTTGTATGCGCAGGTAGAGGTTCTCCTTGCGCCCAGGTTGGGTGCGCTGCTTGCGCACCACATCGTCTAAGCGCAGGCTGCCCGGCTCGAACTCGCCTACATCGACCCGCAGCCGCTCAGCCAGTCGCTGGGCGAGTAAGGTTTCTAGGGGCAGGCGGTCTACACCTTCGCACACCAGCAGCGAACCGGTATCGATAACTGGGATCACGCGTCGCTCATCCATATAAGCCAGCAGATCGTCCCAGAAAAATTCGTCGAGGTTGTCAGATGGCATAATCACATCTCTCCATCAAGCAGCGCGCGATCAGGATGACTCACCCATATTGAAATGCCGGCATGAATCTGTGCATAACTGATAAAAAGGTCTTGGGTGAAGCTCGTCATTTCCTGACTCCTTGGATTAAACAGCGACACTTATCAGCCTTGTCAGTTTGAAAATAAGTTTTGCGGAGTAATGTATTTTAAGTGTGCTTACTATTTTAATTAAGCTAGCATTTACTTTATCAACCCCAAAGATCGATACGTATTGCGCCCGGCAATACCATCAGCTTCAAGTCCGTTTTCTAGTTGCCAAGCCTTAAGTGCTGCCTCGGTGTCACTACCGAAGATTCCGTCCACATGGATATTAATAGCCTCTTGAAGTTTGCTTACCCACAATCCGGTGGAGCCATTTTTAGCCGAGTCATATTCGATGGTTGGTGCTATAGGCTCATGGTTAATATCATGTCCTTCAGCCATCGGGATTGCACTGCTCCGTACACCTTCAACACGTCTATTCCAGCCCTTTCCGAAAGTGGCCCAATTGGAGAGACTATGGAGAAACGTAAGACGTCTGTCACATATATTGTCAATTATGTGGACCGAATTATGTTCTTTGAGCTTGGTAAGCGTTTTAGGCCCTATGCCTCCATCTTGCTTGGCTCCAACTGCACCTTGTAACCATTTCGCACCTCGTCCTGGTCCAGAATTTACCGCCGCATCAAAAACCGCATAATCGACTCCCGCTGGCAGCTCATCACAATGACATTTGTCCCAATATCCAGCACGATAGATTTGATTCAATTGTTCGTCAGTAATGTTACGTAACTCATCCTTGCTTTTGTCTGCACCAAAGTGACGACGAAACGTCATCAGAGTAACCCCTTTCATAGTCGCGCCACCTGGATCTTTGGGATGATCTGCCCAGCCACCTTCGTGAACTAATACCTGTTGTAGACTGCTTTCAAAATTATCTTTCATCATGATGTCCTTATTGGTGGTTTAATCTCTGCCTGCGCATCGTTTTCACTGAATAAATAAAAACAATATAGGTAAAGTAAAACGTCATTTTTATAAAATTTGGATCCAATTAATCAGTACACAACTTGAATAAGTAGGGAAAACCGGCAGCTGAATGTAGGCTAAGGTCATAGTCATCGGCTGCGCGGTGATAGAGTTCGCGCAGCGCAAAGGTCAATAAGGGAGAGGCATACTTGGTTGCTGTTTCGGGCACGGTCTGATTGACGAAGGCCCCGCAGATTTTGTCCACTAGATGACTTGAAAGAGTCCACCGTCATAGCTTGATTGTCGATGTATGAATAGCTGATAAAAAGGTCTTTGGTGAAGCTCGTCATTTCCCTGACTCCCTGGATTAAACAGCGGCACTTATCAGTTTTGTAAATTTGAAAAATAAGTTTTGCTGAATAATATTTTTTAAGTGTGCTTACTTTTTTAATTAAGCCAGCATTTCTCGCGGTGGTTAGCGAGTTACAAACAAATCACCTCAAACCAATATGATATAATAAGCGGTTGTTGCCAATAGTTTTTATCTGAACAAAAATCACTCCAGTAAACTATAGCCTAGTACCATGATGCCAAGCGGTCAATACAGGACGGCGAGAACCCATCTCTACTAATCAGACTTCTCTGATTCAGGTTTATTAGCACTACTGTTAAGTTCCCAAAAGTTATTTTGTTCTTTTAACTTAATCAAAATACAACGTTCAACAAATAATTTAAAAGCAATATCTTCTTCGGCAGTATTCGAATAGGGCGTGACATTTTCGATATACCTTTCACGTTCTATTTTTAGAGCTTCTGAGGCCTTGCGGTAATTTTGCCAACTTTCTTCAGGTAACCAAATCCTTTCTACCCCTTTAAGAATTACGATAAACGCACCCAAAATGGTAGTCATTATTTCGGAAAGGCTGGGACTCCCTGATGGCGCCCAGGAGATGACAGGCATAATACTGATCAGCGCCCCAAAAACAACGATACAAATTCCTATTAACTGAAAGTAAGATTTATTGTCACTTGCTTTGTTACTATACCAAGTCAGTTGTTCATCATTTCTTTTATCATAATCATTAGCAAGCTGTGATCGTTGCTCAATGGTATTTTTTTTCATCTGGTCCATAATTGAACAATATCCTAATTAATAAATATATTTATTGACCGCTACGAGTCGCTCTATTATTTAATACCCATTCCGATAATTTTATGATCTAATATCCTAACAAAGGATAACTAAACATGACTAAACATGACTAAACATTTATCACAAATTATTACCACTAAGACTAATAGTAGACTACGGTTCCGATTACCTATTATGTTTAACAGTACATATCAATTTAATTTCAGAGAAATGGGGCATGACAGAGCGGGATCACGCATTTTTTAGCAATAAAGCGCAGACGACAATTTAAAAATAAAAATAAAACCGAAAAAGAAACCTGGTATTACATTACATCGCGTCACTAAAAGAAGTGGAAATGACGGCAGGCTATAGAAAATAGCCAACACTGGATATTAAATATGACCTTTAGAAAAGACGAATACTATTATGATGAAGCCATTTATTAAACCCTGACACTGAGTAATGAGCATCAAAAGTCGTTTTTCATATAGCTACAAATTTGATGCGCATGAAAATAAGTAACATGCGTTAAATGCTCAATCAACTGCGTTGTTTGGTTACTATTTAGCTGGTTTGACGAACCATCATTTTCGGCTATGATGTAGTTTAGTGTGGGTACTTTATGTAGGTACTTTATGTAGGTACTTTATGTAGGTACTTTCAAATTTATAATGCCGCTTTTATCCAGGTTTTATCTGCATAGGCTTTGTTATCTTTTATAAACCTAAACCAACTCAAATAACTCTCAATGTAGTCAGTACCTATGCCATTAAAACCTATGCCATTAAATCGTTTCAACCACTTTGTCTAGATTAACTTTGCTCTGAAATATTTTATAACTCAGTATCAAACACAAGGTGAATGGCACTTTAGCGTACCCTTTTAACCTAGCTATTTTAAGTGTCGTTATGCTTTAGCGCATGGTGAAAGGCTACTCGTGGACATGCTGCTGTCTTACGTCGTTTAAGCTTATTATGTTAACGTCTGACTCACAGAAAAACACGGGGGGAAGCAAGAAGTTTTTTTATAAAAACTTTCCCAAATCAATTGCACACTACTTTATATGCTAGTGTACTAAAGTACTACAAACTACTAGACTAAAGTGTAATAGCTCATTTTTTTATATATTATTTACTAAAATTATATATTATTTTATTAAAATGTAATTGCACACCACGTAATATATTGTTTACTATGATGTAATGGAGCAACAAATAAATATATCTTAATGAAAAATAAAATAAAAACCCCCAAACCAAGCACTGCCAGTGACTCTCCTAGGTTGAATGCTCTAAAAAAACCATCCAATATTGTCGGCATAGGTGCTTCTGCGGGCGGTTTAGAAGCATTGGAAGACTTTTTTTCTCAGGTGAAAACGCCTAGCAATATGGCGTTTGTCGTTATTCAGCACCTAGATCCCTCTCACAAAGGCATTATGGCTGAGTTGTTGCAACGTACGACGCACATGACAGTCAAAGAAGCTCGCAATCACATGAAAGTAGAGGGAAATTGTGTTTATGTGATCCCTCCCAACAAAGATTTATCCATTCTGCACGGCTCATTATTTTTGTTTGAGCCCGTATTTAGTAGCGGATTACGCTTACCGATTGATTTTTTCTTTCGATCGCTTGCCAGTGATCAGCGCGAACATGCTGTGGCTGTTATTCTTTCGGGCATGGGTTCTGATGGCACCTTAGGTTTACACGCCATCAAGCAAAATGCTGGACTGTCTCTGGCCCAGTCACCTGAATGTGCAAAATTTTCTTCCATGCCTCAAAGCGCCATTAATGCAGAATTAATCGACATAGTGGCCCCCGCTAAAGAATTACCCGAACAGATACTTAGTGGGCTCCAACATGACCATCGTATTGCCCCAAAGGATATTGAACCAAAGTTAGAAATAAAATCAAAAAGTGCATTGGAACAAATCGTTATTATCTTGCGTGAACGCACAGGAAACGACTTCTCACTGTACAAGAAAAACACCATCTATCGTCGTATTGAACGGCGCATGAACCTACATCAGCTTGATAGTATAGCGCTTTATGCGCGTTATCTGCGAGAGAACCCACAAGAACAAGACCTATTATTTAAAGAACTGTTGATTGGGGTCACCAATTTTTTTCGTGATAAAGACGTTTGGGCGCAACTCAAGTCAAGCTCGTTGCCAGCACTATTAGAAAATTATCCTGAAGGTAAAGAGCTGCGAGCTTGGGTTACCGCTTGCTCGACCGGTGAAGAGGCTTATTCACTCGCCATGACTGTGATGGATCTCTTAGATGAGGTTAAGCCTAAAGCGCGTTTTAAACTACAAATTTTTGCGACCGATCTTGATGAAGATGCTATCAATATTGCCCGGCAAGGCTTTTATCCCGCAAGCATTGAGGCGGATATAACGCCAACACAATTGGCGCGTTATTTCATTAAAGATGATAGAGGTTATCGTATCAATAAGAGGATACGTGACATGATCATCTTTGCACCCCAGAATATCATCATGGATCCACCATTTACCAAGTTAGATATTGTTACCTGCCGTAATCTGCTGATTTACCTTGGACCAGAATTACAAAAAAAATTAATTCCATTGTTCCACTACACATTGAATTCTCATGGTATTTTGATGTTAGGCAATGCCGAAACCATAGGTAATTTTAGCCACTTGTTCTTAGCACTTAATGATAGTGCACGGATTTTTACCCGAATCGATATTTCCAAGCAACGAATGGATGTCGACTTTCCCTCAAGGATATTTCCTGTTATATCTTTGATGCACAATGAACCCAAGAGAACCCCCGATATGAGTAAAGACATCATTAATCTACAAACGCAGGCAGACCAAATTCTACTACAAAATTACTCGCCTGCAGCGGTATTGGTTAATGCTGCCGGTGACATTATGTATATCAATGGTCGCACGGGTAAATATTTAGAAGCATCGGCGGGTAAGGCCAATTGGAATATTCACGTGATGGCGCGTGAAGAACTCCTCATGCACCTTAACCTCGCGATGAAGAAAGCGCAGACACAAGTAGCGCCAGTTGTTATTGAAAACCTGATGGTAGGCAAAGAAGCGATTAACTTAACAGTGCAAGCCATTGCTAAGCCAAAAGCTTTGATGGGTTTGCTGATGGTGGTTTTTACTCAGGTGTTAACACCCACCGCGCAGCCGGATAAAAAACGGGGTAAAGCAGAAGAAAATAATCAGTTAGAACTGCAACATGCGCGCGACGAGATACAAGCAACTCGCGAACAAATGCAGGCGGCACAAGAAGAACTCAGGTCCAGCAATGAAGAGTTACAATCCACCAATGAGGAATTACAATCCACCAATGAAGAATTGACCACTTCTAAAGAAGAAATGCAGTCAATGAATGAAGAGTTGCAAACGGTTAATACCGAACTACAATCTAAAGTTGATGATTTGTCATGGGTCAACAACGACATGAAAAACCTGCTTAATAGCACAGAAATAGCGACGGTGTTTCTCGATAATGGGCTGCGTGTAAGACGATTCACCAACTACGCCACCCACCTATTTAAGCTGATCCCGAATGATGTCGGTCGACCACTGTCTGACATAGTTACTGAGCTCGATTATACTTCACTACAAAAAGATGCGCGGGAAGTGTTAGACACACTGGCTTTTATAGAAAAAGAAATAACCGCCAGCAATGATCGTTGGTTTAAGGTGCGTATTATGCCTTATTCCACACAAGAAAACGTGATTGACGGCGTGGTCATTACCTTTACTGACATTAGCGAAGCCAAGCTGCTTGAGTCACAGTTACGTAAAATAAAGCCAACTATATGACCAAGCCTATACAGCCACCTAAACTGTTCGCGAAACTCTCACCCAAAGAGTTACGCCAGCTTGCTGAAGCACAAGTGAAAAAAAATAAGGACAACAAACCCGTTGTTCCTATCGAAAATGATGCCCAAAAGCTGTTACACGAACTGCAAGTTCATCAAATTGAATTGGAGATGCAAAATGATGAGTTGCAGCAAGCGCGGATAACTGAACAATTACATTATCGCTACACTGAGTTATTTGAGTTTGCACCCATTGCTTATTTTGCTTTTGATCTACAAGGTAAAATTACTCGGGTCAATTTACGAGGTGCTAACTTATTGGGTATTAATCGCGTTCACTTAGTAGGAAAAAGCTTTGTCAATTACGTCACAATACCCCATCGCGATACTTTTAATGATTGTCTGGCAAAAGTATTTCAGCATAAGGGCATACAATCTTTTGAGATATTAGTTCGCGTTAACAACACGACACGCTGGCTAAATATCGAAGCTAATCTGGGCATTACAGACACTGATTGTCTTGCCGCACTGATTGATGTTACCGAAAGAAAACAAGCTGAAAATGAGCAAAAACTGGCCGCTAGTGTCTTTACTCATGCTAGAGAAGGCATCACGATTACCGATAATAATGCTATTATTATCGATGTTAACGACAGTTTCACCCGTATAACAGGTTATAGTCGTGAAGAGGCTATTGGTCAAAACCCGCGTTTTCTGCAATCCAGTAAGGAGACCCCTGAATTTTTTTCCGACATTGATCAAGCACTGCAAAAAGATGGCAATTGGTCTGGTGAAATTTGGAACAGACGTAAAAATGGTGAAGTGTATGTTGAAATGACTACCATTAGTGCGGTCTGCAATGAACAGGGTATCGCGACCCATTATATCGCCTTAGCTAACGATATTACCCCGATGAAAGCGCATCAAACTAAACTAGAGAGAATAGCTCATTACGATGTACTGACTGACTTACCCAATCGAGTATTGCTGGCTGACCGATTATCTCAAGCCATGTTACAGTGCCGTCGTCACAAGCATTTACTTGCCGTGGTTTTTCTAGACTTAGACGGTTTTAAAGCGGTTAACGATACGCATGGCCATGACGTGGGTGATGACCTACTCATTGCCCTCTCAGTTCGTATGAAAGAGGCGTTACGCGAGGGTGATACCTTAGCCCGTATTGGCGGTGATGAGTTTGTCGCCGTATTAACTGATTTAGACAAAGTTGAAGATTGTGAGCCGGTATTAGAACGCTTGTTATTAGCCGCGTCTGAGCCGGTGACTGTCAATGATGTTATCTTCAATTTATCAGCCAGTATTGGCATAACGATTTACCCACAAGATAATGCCAATGCTGACCAGCTGGTACGCCATGCCGATCAAGCTATGTATGTCGCTAAAGAGTCGGGTAAAAATTGTTATCATTTGTTTGATACCGCTCAAGATGACGCGGTTAAAATGCATCAAGAAAACCTAGAAGCTATTCGTAATGCCTTAGACCATGATCAATTTGTACTTCATTATCAGCCTAAAGTTAATATGAAGACTGGCATAGTGACAGGTGTTGAAGCACTTATTCGCTGGCAACATCCTCAACGAGGGTTATTAAACCCTATCGATTTTTTACCCATTATTGAAAATAACCCGATGAATATTGAGGTGGGTGAGTGGGTTATTGATAGCGCGCTGAGACAAATCAGCGAATGGAAAAAAATGGGGCTTAGCCTCCTAAACATAAGCGTAAACATTGCTGCGGTTCAATTACAACAGTCTAGCTTTACACAGACCTTAACCTCACTACTAGCAGCCCACCCCGATGTTGAACCTCACTATTTAGAACTAGAAGTGCTGGAAACCAGTGCGTTAGATGATATTCACCATATCTCAAACATCATGCATGACTGTATCGCACTGGGTGTAAACTTTGCCTTGGATGATTTTGGCACCGGCTATTCATCACTCACTTATCTTAGGCGTTTACCCGCCAGCATGATTAAGATAGACCAGAGTTTTGTACAAGATATGCTAATTGACGTTGAAGACTTGGCCATTGTTGAAAGCGTGATAGCTTTAGCTAAGTCATTCAAACGTGAGGTAATTGCTGAAGGCGTAGAAACGATTGAACATTGCAAGGCTTTACTACAACTGGGCTGTGACTTAGCTCAAGGTAATGGTATTGCCAAACCTATGCCAGCAAGCGATATTCCTGCTTGGATTAATCAGTGGCAGCCCGATGTGAGTTGGCAAACGCTATAAGCTTAAAAACGTAGCCTAAAAGGTCTATTTTTCTATGAAAGTGCAGGTAAACTTAGGCCCACTTCATGGCTGCTGCACTATATGGAAAAACCAAAGAAACGGCTTATCGTCAAAAAATTTATTAATTTTTCACCTGTCAATACCCTAGGTAGTCATCTCCTTCGTTGTGCCCAATTTCATAAACTAGCGATTGCTTGGCAACATACGCCTGCATTCTCTCCTACCTTACCGCCATTTAATAGCCATCACATTAAGTTATTGCTCACTTGTGAGGGGCATCAATTAGCATGGTCTGACTTGGCAAAAATTGCTGGTTTTCCAGTAATTTCTAACAAATCGATACGCTTTAATAGCGGAATACGATTCGCAGAAATGTCAGCAATAGTGACGCCATCTAGCACTTCCATAAAGGCATGAGTTGCTTCCTGAATTTTTTTAGATAGTTTACAAATACCAATCAACGGGCAGGTGTTTTTCTCAGGGTTAAAACACTCCACTACATCTAATGGTCCTTCGGTAAGACGCACAACATCACCAACAATGATCTCTTCTGCCGGCCGGCTTAACCGAAAGCCACCATTACGTCCTCGCACTGTTTCTAAATAACCGGCTTTGCCTAGCTCGTGCACCACTTTGACAATGTGCGGACGTGACACGCCGTGAATGAAAACCACGTCATCTACCCGCACTAGCTCAGGGGCTTTAAGTGCGGCCAACTGCAAACAACGCATCGCATAGTTGGTATAACTGGTTAATTTCATCAGGTGCTCTCTATTTTTATGTTGGGCTTGTATTGATTGTCACATTTAAAAGTTATATTTTCAATATTGCTTTTATTGCCACATCAGTTTAACATACATTTAAAATACAACTTATATGAGCACTATAGTTATGCTGGAAAGCTTCACTGCGGAGACGCTTGCCAGAATGCAGTTTGCATTCACCGTCTCCTTCCATATTATATTCCCAGCCTTTTCGATCGGAGTGGCCAGTTATCTAGCGGTATTGAATGGCTTGTGGCTAAAAACACATGATCAAACCTACCTTTATTTGTTTAACTACTGGAAGAAAATTTTTGCGGTTGCCTTTGGCATGGGTGTAGTGTCCGGTATTGTGATGTCGTATCAATTTGGCACTAACTGGTCGGTTTTTGCAGACAAAACTGGGCCAATACTTGGGCCACTTATGGCCTATGAAGTACTCTCTGCCTTCTTCTTAGAGGCGGGATTTTTAGGCATTGCTTTGTTTGGACGTGAGCGCGTGGGTAATGGACTACACATGTTCGCAGTGTGTATGGTCGCCTTTGGCACTTTGATGTCAGCCACTTGGATTTTATCGGTCAACTCGTGGATGCAAACGCCTGTTGGCTATAGCATTAATGACGTAGGGCAATTTATTCCAAAAGACTGGTGGCAGATTGTCTTCAACCCTTCGTTTCCGTATCGTTTAGTACACATGGTCATGGCTGCCTTTCTGACAACCGCGCTGGTGGTTGGTGCTGTTGGTGCATTACACCTACTAAGAAACAAGGCGGATGCTGCTGCACGGCGTATGTTTTCAATGGCCATGTGGATGTTAATTGTTGCCGCCCCCTTACAAGTTGTTGTCGGAGACTTTCACGGTTTAAACACTTTAGAGTATCAACCCGTCAAAGTTATGGCGATGGAAGGACACTATGACAGCCACCCAGAGGGTGGACCGCTCATCTTATTTGGCATCCCTAACCCTGAAGAAAAAAGGATTGAGTACGCTATTCAGATACCCAAACTCTCTAGCTTGATCTTAAAGCATGACTTAAACGCCCCGCTTGCAGGTTTAGATACTATTCCTGATGAAGACGAACCCCCTGTTGCAGTGATATTCTGGAGCTTCCGTATTATGATTTTGCTAGGCTTTGCCATGTTAGGACTGGGCGTATGGAGTTTATGGCGACGCATTTGCGGCAAGCTTTATGATGACGATTTGTTAAAGCGGGCAGCAATTGTTATGGGACCCATGGGATTTGTTGCCGTACTGGCCGGTTGGGTTACTACTGAAGTCGGCCGTCAACCTTTCACCGTTTACGGACTATTACGTACAACAGACAGTCTTGCACCGATTGATGCGCCAGCAGTTGCGGTATCGCTAATCGCATTTATCATCGTTTATTTCTTTGTCTTTGGTGCAGGTACTTTTTATATATTAAGACTGATGAATAAACCGACAGCGACGTCAGGCCTTGAGATAAATGACGGCCCTATCCGGACCGCACAAAACCAATTTATTGCAACAACTGACGCAGACCTTAAGTCAGGTGCGCAAGGAGACAATCGTGGAATTTGAATTATCCTTTATCTGGGCTATGATTATCGCCTTCGCTGTACTTACTTATGTCATTTTAGATGGCTTTGATCTGGGCATAGGTATTTTGTTTCCGTCGGCTAAATCAGAGCAAGACAAGTCCGTTATGATGAATACCATTGCCCCGGTTTGGGACGGTAATGAAACTTGGCTAGTCATGGGAGGCGGTGGTTTATTTGCCGTTTTCCCTCTAGCCTATGCCGTTATTATGCCAGCCTTGTACATGCCAATTATATTGATGCTGTTAGCTCTGATATTCAGAGGCGTTGCCTTCGAATATCGCTGGCGAACCGTTCGTTGGAAGCCTGTTTGGGACTTTGCCTTCTTCGCAGGCTCGGTTATAGCAGCCTTTACTCAAGGTATTTCGCTCGGAGCCTTGGTGCAAGGTATTGAAGTGGCCAACCGCGCCTATGCTGGAGGCTGGTGGGATTGGCTAACCCCGTTCTCACTATTAACCGGCTGTGCCGTTGTCATTGGCTACGGCTTGCTGGGCTCCACTTGGTTAATTATGAAAACAGAGGGTGAACTACAAGCTAGAATGCGGGGTTATGCAAAATGGTTAGGCATTGCTACCCTAGGTTTTATTGGTGTTGTCAGTATCCTCACCCCGTTCAAAGACCCCGCTTATTTTCAACGTTGGTTTACACTGCCAGGTAGCATTTTTAGTGTGTTGGTTCCAGCTTTAGTCGGGCTGTGTACTTGGTTGCTATTTATGGGGTTAAAACAAGACAAAGAAGCGCAACCATTTCTCGCCTCACTGGGCTTATTTGTCCTCAGTTTCATCGGTATTCTTGTTAGTTTTTACCCTAATATTGTACCGCCAAGTCTAACAATTGCTGAAGCAGCAGCGCCTGATTCAAGTTTAAGGTTCACGCTAGTAGGGACTATGGTTTTAGTGCCACTTATTTTGATCTATACCGCTTATGCATATTGGGTGTTCCGGGGCAAAGTAAAACCTGAAGATGGCTATCACTAATGGCTTGGCAAAAATGGAAAAAACTAGCTTGGTTTGTTGGCATTTGGCTTGCTGGGGTGTTAACACTAGGCATTGTGGCTATGCTGATAAAGTCAGTAATTCTTTAACGGTTTGGTGTATCGGGTCTAACTAAAAATGTCTTGGTTTATTAAATTAAACCGAGCAGATTTTGTCATCCATTTTGTTGATACGATAATAATTATCGGTGCGTAATAGATATTAAGTTTGGCATACCAACGCCAGATTTTGCTTGCTGAGCCGTCCATCACATCACTACATTTTAACCATTAGGCATAAGCAAATAATTAATCAATTTGCGATGAGTGTTCATAGCAGCCTTGGAGTAAAAGTGCGCTAGTGAGGCAAAAAATAAAAGGCAGCTGAATAAATTCAGCTGCCTTTATGTATCAAAACAATCGGTCAATGGAGCATAAAAATTTTTATTAACTGATCATATTAATATTAAGCTCGCTTTTTATCGAGATGATAAGCTTTAATTTGCTGATGTTATTTTCCTTTTTTTCCTTTTTTACCTTTCTTTGGTTCACAGCTTGTTGCGGCATAAGCCATTTCATTAGCGCCATTAGTGCTCATGTAAACTTCATTGACTTTGACACTGTCATGTTTTTTATGACAACCTTCTATTTCGCCTTGGAAATTCAAGGTTGCCATGCCACCTTCTGAACTCACCACTTGCAGGTCTACGCCAGGTAATGGTGCTATGCCATTGCCGTCATTGAAATATGATGAGCCAACACTACCATCGTCATTTTCTATGCCAACGGTTAAGTTTGCAGGAATAAGTGGCAAGTCAGCATAAACAAACCAAATGTTTGAGGTACTCGTTTCTACCCAAACTTGGAAAGTAGAAGTGGTAGGGTCACCAAAAAATGGCACGTTTTCCCATTCATAAACAGTAAACTGTTGTGGTCCTGCATTCAGTACAGCTACGTACCAATTACCACCTGCAGCAAGATTTAAGTCTGACCAAAATGGCGCTAAAATATTATTAGGCAGTGAAACGTTGGGTAAATTTTGGTTAGATGCTCCAGCAGCAGAGCCACTGGTGGTGCCTACTTCAATGGTGCCATTAACCGACCAAATAACACTAGAGTAGGTTTGTCCATTGTAATCAAACGAGGGTACGTTCAGGGAGAATGAACCATCATCACAGTTTGCCGGACAACCAAAGGGTGCTACTCCGATAGATGATAATGAGAAGTAGCCAAAGGGTGCTGGTGAGCTTTGTAAATTAAGGCCACCCACGTCAAGGAAAACGCTCCAGTCAATTTGATTATCATTTACGTTAACAGGAGATGCTTCTGAGCCATTAGTGATAGCACTACTCACTGAGCCATCTACTAAACTCATGCCTGCAGGCAAGATGTCAGTAATGTCAATAACATCAAGTACTTGACCGTTAGTTACCTTGATTTCATAGTTAATCACATCACCTTCTTTCGCCGATGCCATATCGACAGTTTTTGACAAGTTAGGCGTTGAGCTTCGATTGGCGTTAGCGGCAATAGGCATATGTAAGTCAACATAATGATGGCCCGACGATTTTAGCTTTAACTCACCAAAATTCCAGCCTGCTGGCGCTAATGTGGTGTCAACCGTGATAGTTATAGTGGCGCTTTCACCTTGATGTAGTGAAATATTTTTAGGTGAAACGCTTACCTCCATAGTGTCACTTTTACCACTTAGCTTCCAATGTCCGTGTTTGTCACCTGTATGCGTAACCACACGGGTCCAACTACAGGTTCTTACACAGTTGCTTTCTTGCATACTGGCAATGTTTAAGGTACGAGGATCTCCGCCGGTATCTGGGTTAGCGGCAAGAAAATTTGCCGGCGTCTCACTTAACACTAAGCCTGAGCGTAATACTTTATTGAGTTGTACTCTACCTGCACCAACATCAAAGGGGTCTGCTGAAGTTATGCCATCATCTTTTAGAAGATGCTTAGTTTTAGAGGTCATCATTAAGGCAGATTTTATTTCATAAGGGGTCCAGTCAGTCAGCATTCCTACTAAGGCACCACTACCGGCATTATGCGGACTTGACATAGACGTGCCCGATAAAAAGGCAAATTCAGGCGAAGGTGTTACGCCGTCAGTATTAACTGCTGCCATAATGTCAACACCAGGTGCACCAATATCAGGCTTTAATATATCAAGGCTAGTATTTGGACCACGTGAACTGAAACCCGCAGTAACATCACCATTAGCTTTATCAAGATTAAGTGCATAACCTTGGATAGAGCCCATAGTGTTGACATTTGATGCCAGCCAGGTTTTTAGTATTTCACCATTAGTGAAACCTAAATGTACCCCAGGTAAAAAGTGAGCATCACCAACAACGGCTTCGCCGTTAGCCGCAGCATTGGCAAGTACAAAGCCACCAGCCCCACCTGCTAGCACATTAGCACCTTTTGCTGTACGTGCTATAGCACCACGATCACAAACTACTATTTCACCATTGAAATGACCTGCTGGAAATGGCGCTAAGCATTGCTCCGGTGTGGCATCGTTTTGAGAACCATTTGCTGTTGGGAAGTTACCCGCAAACACGATAGGAGCCGGACCATAACCACGGGTAAAGCCCTTGCCAAAAATATTCGCTAAGACATCGCCATCACTGGACATATCCACGACCGCGTTTTCTATTTTTCGGTTATGTGTCATTGCTGCGGTAGTACTTACCCACGGAGAATTATGGGCAACCGTTGCCGCACCTGGGCCACTATTACCGGCAGAAGTTGATACATAAATACCGGCAGCCGTAGCATTTAAAAAACCTAGTTCTACGGGATCACTGTAAGGGTTTTCTCCCCCTGAAATAGAATAGTTTAATGATTGAATACCATTGGGCAGATTAGAAGCATCGATTACTACTTGGTCAATGGCCGCTAATAGCGCTGAACCCGGGCAGCTGTCAACACAAACATCATACATAATAATATTTGCATGAGGAGCAACACCTGATATATCACGAGTTAAATCAGTTGTTGGCGCATACATAACTGCAGGTTTTACAAAGTTTCCTGCCGTGGTACTGGCCGTATGACTTCCGTGACCATCACTGTCTTCAGGCGAGTTAGGATCGGCTGGTGTTTGCACCATATCCCAAGCACCTATCAGTTTGTCATTACAAAATCCTGGGTTAGTTTCACAATAGCTGCCTGGCAGGTAATTGCCAGTTCCTAATGGATTTTCATGATCGTAACCATCACCGCCTATGTCAGCAAATGAAGGATGATCGTGATTAATACCGCTATCTAAAATGGCTACCACAGCGCCTTCACCCATTGAGCCTTGCATATGATTACCGTGGTTACCATGATGTTTACCATCACTATGGCTACCTTGCCAGATTTTATCTGCCCCTATCCATTTTGGACCTACATCAGTCAAAAGATATTCAATGCGCTCTTTGCTGACACTAATGACATTGGGTAAGGTAGCCAAAATTTTAGCTTCTTGTTGATTGAGCTCCATCGCGAGACCATTAAAGGCATGTTGATATTTATATTTCACATCAAGTTTACGACTAAAGGCACGTTCAGAATGTTCAACTAAATCCACTTGCTTGGTTTTTAAAAAATTAGCATATTGTTTACTTGCTTTTGAATTGGCGTTGAGTGACTTCACTCCTAAAGTTGCCGGGTTTGTGGCGCTAAATGCTTCAATACCACCTTTATAGCTTGCTACTGAAGGTGCATTCATTCTGACTATATATATCGACTTTTTATGGTCTGCTGACACTTTTTTATAGTTTTCATTAATAGAAACAATACTCTTAGCCTCAAAATCGTGCGCGGTTATATTTATCTTTTCAGCATTGGCCGAAAGCGCTACAAACATACCGAGAAAAAAGCTAGATAGTCGTTTTATATTGTGTAAATTATAAGGGGGGATCTTTTTACTTATCATTGTGTATATCTCCAATTATTTGAAATAATTTCCGAGAAGCGCACAACAAAAGCGCTAATACATCACGGTAAAATATAATGTAATAAAATGAATATTTACCTATTTCTACCAAAATATTTTTTAATTAATATCAATCGAACCATTACAATTTATGTAAATTACCTAAATGTAGTTGCTTGTATTTAGCCAATAACACTGACGTTTAAATCTTAAAAGACAGTAGATATTATTTAAAAACAAGCAGAAATAATGGTTTATTTCTCCCGATACAACTCATATTTTGGTGATTGTGTTAAACATCATAATTTCAATTATATTTTTGCTTTTATGAACCAAAATCGTTCTTCATATACAAAAGTAATAATTATACCTTGATTAATCATTTTTAATTAACAACTCGTTATAGAAAACAAACATTACGCTCGTTGATAAGTGTAAAAAAATGTGACAATTAGCTATGGTTTATTACTGTTTATATAGTAAACAATTGAACTAACTCAGAGCTAGGATAAGTCAATTTGCAGAAAAACCAGATTAAAAACTATCTCAATGAGGTTTTCAATAAAACAGAATGACTAATATTGGTCAAACATGAAACATCTAGCTACATCTTGTAATGATAGTTTTTATTGCGCATTTAGCCATCTTGCTCAGCTAAATAATTTTAGTCAGTTCTATCACAATTTTTATCCGCTGCACGATAGCTCAATCACCTATATGTTTTTAAATGAACGTATTGGCAAAGTGAATTAACTATGGGCTTAACGGCGCTATTAGTGTGCGCTTTTCAACATAATTTAATGCCGCTTGTAGGGCTTCATGACGATAGGTATAAGTATTTTCTGTCGGCACCATAGCTAATAACTCAAATTTTTCTAATTGTTTTCGCGTTTGCTGATTTGGGCAGAGTAGGAACACTGCACAATTTGCCTCTCGGGCATCTTTAATCACATTTTCAAGCGCTAAACCCACGGTGACATCAAACATAGGAACATCAGTTAAATCAAGGATCATCGCTTCATAATCACTGACACGGCTATGTTGACGAGCAATAGCTTTTGAAACGCTAAAAATCATCGGCCCTGACAGATAAAAAAATAGCACTTTACCATTGGCGCGATCTAATAATACTCGTTCACCATTGGTTAGTGGTACCACATCTTGATCCGTGTCACTGATCGCTTTTACTTGCTTGGCTTGTGCTCGACTCAGTTGTTCAATAATGAGGATGTTGGAGATAAATACGCCAAGCCCTACCGCTACAATCAAATCAACAAACACGGTTAATAACATGACGCCATACATAATCATCATGCCTTGTAGGCTCACTTTATGGGCGCGTTGGATAAAGCTCCAATCTAAAATATTTAAACCAACATAAACCGCAATACCAGCTAATACGGCCATAGGAATAGGCTCGGTTAGGCCACCAGCAATTAATACCACCAGTGTTAATACCAGTGCCCTCACCATACCTGATAACGGCGAACGCGCGCCAACTTGAATATTAGTGACTGTGCCCATAGTTGCGCCCGCACCAGGTAAAGCGCCAAATAATCCTGAGATCATATTGGCAAGCCCTTGGCCACGTAGCTCTTTATCTGAGTCATGCTCTTTTCGGGTCAGTGAGTCACCAATAACCGCGGTTAATAAAGTATCAATACAGCCTAGCGTGCCTAAAACAAGAGCATCAACCACCATGGTCATAAACATGTCAGCCGTAAAGTGTGGCATCACTAAAGCAGGTAAACCTGCAGGAATTTCTCCAATACGGCGAATACTGTCGATATCAAAAAATACAATGGACAATAAAGTAACGAATACTAGAGCAACAAGTTGTGCAGGCACGTATTTTCGATACTGTTTTGGGAAGAAAAATAATACCGCTAAGGTCAGTATGCCAAGTAATAACTCGCTAAAATTAATATTTGATAGGATATTAGGCAGTGCTGATATTGTGCCTAAAACTCCACCGGCTGGGGCCGCTTGGCCTAACAGTGGTGACAGTTGTAAAATAATTAAGATCACACCTATACCTGACATAAAGCCAGATATAACACTGTAAGGCATTAAGGTAATATATTTACCCAACTTAAGTGTGCCGATTAATATTTGAAAGGCACCCGCCATCATGACCACAGTAAATGCCATCGCCATGCCTGATTCAGGATATTTCGCCATCATACTGGTAAGCACAGCGGTCATGATCACTGTCATCGGCCCGGTAGGCTCGGAGATCAGCGATGTTGACCCGCCAAATAAGGCCGCAAAAAAGCCAACTAAAATAGCTCCCCAAAGCCCTGCTTCAGCACCTGCTCCGGACGCTACGCCAAAAGCGAGTGCCAAGGGTAAAGAAATAATAGCGGTTGTGACACCACCAAAAATGTCACCTTTGAGATTTATATCGTTAAAGCGCTCACCAAACAAAACTTGATTCCTTGCCTTCGTTTACATTAACTAATTCTAGCAAAACTTTAATGAGATAAGTACAAAAATAGCTTTAGATCAAAGCTAGTTAGATTGCTACCATAAAACACATTTATACTAGTTACTTAAAGCAAAATGGCGAATATTACTGTTGGCAAATTCTACCCGAGATATAGTTAATATTAAACGATATAAAATTAATCCCGTAAACTGCTATTAGTTTATCCATCACGCACAATGACAGCATGTAGTGCCTTTTTCAAAAGAGTGAAATACCTGATACTGCGTTTTGTAAATGGTTAGGACTTATGATGTTTGGGCTGGTGTCTGAGATGAATTAAAACCTCATCAATAAACATAGTCTTAAAGGTCTTTCCAACACGCTCTATTATGATAAAAAGTCTGCTGATAAAAAATCAGCTGATAAAAAGTCTGCTTTTTAGTTTATCGAAAAAAAGATAAAAAAAATCCAATAACTAGGTATTGGATTTTATGATAAAACTTTCATTAACGCTGATTAGTTTATGTTGGTACAAGCTTTCATATAAGGTTGTAAAACGGTGGGGATATTAATACTACCGTCAGCTTGTTGGTAGTTTTCTATCACAGCAACTAGCGTGCGACCCACGGCCAAACCTGAGCCATTGAGTGTATGCACAAGCTCTGTCTTATTAGTTTCACTATTGCGATATCTAGCTTGCATTCTACGGGCTTGGAAATCTGCCATGTTTGAGCAAGATGAAATTTCGCGATAGGTATTTTGTGCCGGTAACCACACTTCAATATCAAAAGTTTTTGTCGCGCTAAAGCCGATGTCACCGGTACATAACACAACCGTACGATAAGGAAGTTCTAATTTTTCAAGAATTTTTTCTGCATGACCGGTTAACTCTTCTAAAGCTTTAAAAGAATCTTCAGGTTTAACAATTTGTACCATTTCAACTTTGTCGAACTGATGTTGGCGAATTAAACCGCGAATGTCACGACCATAAGAACCCGCCTCACTGCGAAAACATGGGGTATGAGCACACATTTTAATAGGCAACTCTTGTTCGTCAACAATTTCGTCACGCACTAAGTTAGTTAACGGAACTTCAGCGGTTGGGATCAAAGAAAGTTTTTTATTGTTGAGTTCGGTATGGAATAAATCTTCACCAAATTTTGGTAACTGGCCGGTACCGTATAAAGACTCATGATTGACCAAGTAAGGCACATACATTTCTTGGTAGCCGTGCTCTTCACTATGCACATCTAACATAAATTGTGCTAGTGCTCGGTGTAATTTAGCAATTTGACCACGCATAACAGCAAAGCGTGTGCCCGCAAGCTTGGCACCGCTTTCAAAGTCTAAACCTTTACCTAGTGCCGTAGCAACGTCAACATGATCTTTTACTTCAAAGTCAAATACACGCGGTGTACCCCAACGTTTAATTTCTACATTGTCGTCTTCGCTTGCACCGGCAGGCACTGACTCATGAATTAAATTAGGTATGGCTGAAGCGATAAGGTCAATTTGCGCCAACACTTGCGTTTGTGCTTCTTTCGCGGCTTCTAACTCATCACCGAGTTTACTCACTTCGGCCAATAATGGCTGAATATCTTCGCCGCGGGCTTTCGCTTGACCTATCGACTTAGAGCGAGTGTTACGCTGATTTTGCAAATCTTGCGTGCTGATTTGGATCGCTTTACGTTGCTCTTCCAACATAATTAATTGCGCGGTGTCTAATTTATATCCGCGTTTAGCGAGCTCAGTTGCGGTATTTTCGATGTCTGTTCTAAGTAATTTTGGATCAAGCATGATATATCAGTGTTTTCTTTGTTATTTACTTGTTAAAAATAGATACAATATACATACCTAATGCCGCTGCAAAAATGCATAAACTGACATTAAGTAATATGTTTATTGTCGCTTTAAATATGTCGCCTTGTTGTATTAATAACAAGGTATCTAATGAGAAGGTCGAAAAGGTGGTAAATGCGCCTAAAAAACCAATACCAATAAGTGTTCGATAAATACTAACCTCAATAACACCTTGTTCAATTAACCCATAAAGTGCTCCCATGATCAGGGATCCGGAAATATTAACCGCCAGCGTCGCAAAAGGGAATCCTTTTCCGAGCCAATTGAAAATTAATTGTGAAATGTAAAATCTAAAACTTGCACCAAATGCACCCCCTATGGCGACAAATAGATATAAATAAAAGTTACTTAGCGTATTAGTCATATCGTTTTTGGTCACTTTGTTGGTCTAACTGGTTTAAATAATTTAACTTATCACGCAGTTGCTTTTCTAATCCGCGATCTGTGGGTTGGTAAAGTGTTGTTTGGGCTATTGCTTCTGGAAAATAATTCTCACCGGCAGCAAAACCACCAACTTCGTCATGAGCATAACGATATTCTCCACCGTGCCCTAATGCTTTAGTAATAGCGCTGGTCGCATTTTTTAAATGTAGCGGTACGTCAAGGTCACTGGTTGCAACGGCCAACGCTTTTGCTTGATTAAATGCGGTATAAACGGCATTACTTTTCGGGGCTAAGGCCATATAAACGGTAGCTTGTGCAATCGCTCGTTCGCCTTCACTTGGACCCACACGCTGAAAAGTATCCCAAGCGTTCAGGGCTAATTGCATCGCCCTTGGGTCAGCATTGCCAATATCTTCACTGGCAATCGCTAACAACCGACGAGCAACATACAGCGCATCACCACCACCGGTTAAAATACGGGCATACCAATATAGGGCAGCATCAGGGTCTGAGCCACGAACTGATTTATGAAAAGCACTAATTAAATCATAAAAGGCATCACCACCTTTGTCATAAAGTGCAATTTTATTACCCGCTACTTGAATGAGCTGGGCTTTATTTAGTATTTGTTGGTTATTCTCAACGCGAGTAATTTCTAAACAGTTCTCAAAGAGGTTAAGTAACCTACGGGCATCACCATTTGCCAAAGCAATAAGTTGCTTTTTGGTTGCCTCGTCAATAATAATTTCAAAGCTTGAGCTTTGCTCTTGATAGCTTATCGCACGGGCCAAGACATTACTGAGGTTGCTTTCACTGAGTTTTTTTAAGGTGTAAACCCGGGCTCGCGATAATATCGCCTGATTGAGCTCAAAAGCTGGATTTTCAGTGGTTGCACCAATAAAAATAATAGTACCATCTTCAATATGCGGTAAGAAGGCATCTTGCTGACTTTTGTTAAAACGATGAACTTCATCAACAAATAGTACGGTTCTGCGTTGTTGATGGGTAGCACGACTTTTGGCATTTTCAATCGCCTGTCGTATATCTTTAATGCCTGACGTTACTGCAGAAACCCGTTCAATATCGGCATTGGCGTGATTGGCAATAATTTCTGCAATCGTGGTTTTACCTGTACCAGGTGGCCCCCAAAATATAAGGGAATGCACCTTACCTTGCTCGATAGCCAAAGCTAATGGCATGCCTTTAGCTAAGATATGTTCTTGGCCTTCATACTCAGCAAGCGATTTAGGCCTTAATTTTGCTGCTAAAGGCTTAAAACTGTCATCTTCAGCAAAGCCTAGATCAAGTGAACCATTAGCGTTGATCATCTAAATAAACACCCTCGGGAACAGTAAACGTAAATAAACTCGCCTTAGGCGCCTTATCTTGATGTGTTAGGGTAATAACACTTAATTGGCCCGTGGCATCAAGAATATTAAATGCGGCAAGTTCGAGGTGGTTAAGCTTTTGTGCAAAGCTAATTTCTAAGCTTTTAACACGAGCATTTTCATTGTTAGCGCTGATTAAATAACGGTTATCTGTTAACTGCTTTACGCTATAATCTTGCCATAGCTGCTCGTCATTACTGGTGATTAATAAAATAGGGGTATTGGCTATCGCACTTTCTAAGGTATAGACACTGACCTGTTCAACAAACGGGTCATAAAACCAGAGGTTTTTGCCGTCTGAAACAATCAATGACTCATCGGGTATGATGGTTTGCCAATTAACTAAATTGGGTTTGCTAACGGCAAGTAAACCACTGCCTTGTTGTAATTTATTGCCCGCTTCATCAAAAATTTGCTGACTAAACTCAGCGCTAAAAAATTCAATTTTAGCTAATATTGCCATTAATTCACGTTTACACTCATCGGCCTTTTTTTCAGCGGTATGAGTCGCGACATGGCTAGTCGTCATGTTCACTGCATTGTTGGCTACACTGCTCAATCCACTTGTTTTCACTGTGGATTTTAGCTCTACTATTACTTCACTTTCAGTACTTAAAGCAAGGCTAGTCGTTGATAATACGGTACTAAAAAGTGCGGCGATGACCACTGCACTTTTTATCAAATTTGTCTTGGTTGGCATGTTAAGGCTCCTTAATTGGCGGTGGCGCTAGTACTTCTCGTGCGCCATTATTGCCCGGTTTGGTTACGACACCATGTATTTCCATTTGCTCGACTATACGGGCTGAACGGTTGTAACCAATTCTAAATTTACGTTGAATACTGGAAATAGAGACTCGGCCATTTTCAGTAATAAAGGCGATGGCTTCGTCATATAAAGTATCGAGTTCTTCTTCGCTGTCAGCGTCTGCTTGTTCACCTGGTAAAAGAATGTCTTGGTCTGAACCGCCTGACAAAATGTCTTCTATATAATTAGGCTCAGCTCTTGATTTCCAATCATTGACTACCGCATGCACTTCGTGATCATCAACAAAGGCACCATGAACTCGAATAGGTACAGCTTCACCTGGTGGTAAATAAAACATATCACCCATACCCAATAACTGATCAGCACCTTGCTGGTCTAGGATAATACGAGATTCAATACGAGATTGCACTCTAAGCGCCATACGGGTTGGAATATTGGCTTTAATTAAGCCAGTAATAACATCGGCTGATGGACGTTGCGTGGCTAAAATTAGGTGAATACCTGCGGCACGGGCTTTTTGTGCTATTCGAGCAATCAGTTCTTCTACTTTTTTACCCACTATCATCATCATGTCAGCAAATTCGTCAACAATAATCACGATTGATGGTAATTTACCTAAGGTAGGAGGTGTTTGCGTAAAAGCATCACTAGCTTGCCATAAGGGGTCAATCAGTGGTTCTCCCGCGGCGATGGCTTTAGCGACTTTGTCGTTATAGCCTTTAAGATTTCTCACCCCGAGTTTCGACATTAATTGATAACGGCGTTCCATTTCACCTACACACCAACGCAAGGCGTTAGCGGCTTCTTTCATGTCAGTGACCACTTCAGAAAGTAGATGAGGAATACCGTCATACACTGATAATTCAACTTGTTTAGGGTCAATCATGATCATACGGACATCTTCCGGCGAAGATTTATACAATATGCTGACAATCATGGTATTTACCGCAACAGATTTACCCGATCCTGTAGTACCTGCCACTAATAAATGCGGCATTTTCGCTAGGTCGGCAATCACAGGTTCGCCAGATATATCACTACCTATGGCCATGGCTAAATTTGATTTTGAATGGGCAAACTTATCGCAAGCAATCACATCAGAAAAGAATACGGTTTCGCGATGTTTATTAGGTAATTCAATACCAATAACTGATTTACCTTCAATAACTTCTACCACACGAACACTTTTAGCTGATAACGAACGGGCTAAATCTTTCGATAAGTTAGTAATTTTACTGGCCTTAACACCTGGTGCTAAGTTTAGTTCAAAACGGGTAATGACCGGACCGGGGAAAACACCCACCACTTCGGCTTTAATACCAAACTCAATAAGTTTTGCTTCCACTAAGCGAGAAACTAGGTCTAGTTGTTCTTGATCAATCGGATTTTTAACCCTATCGGTACGATCTAACAAATCTAATGACGGCATGTCATGATGATTTGGCGCTGCGGGCTTATCATCTTCTAACTGCTGGTAAATTTTGTCATGCAATGTGGCTGGCTCTTCAACCATGATTTTTTCAACTGGCTCAAATGCCGCTGCGATTTCATCAGCACTGACGTGTTCTTGCACATTCATGGCTAGCGGCTCACCCATTAACTCGTCGATATCGACATAGGGTTCTTTTTCGCGGGTGTTATAGGCACTGTCATCATCACTTTTGGCAAAAATACTCTCGTATTCTGTATCACTGATGGTCTCCAGCGCTTTTTTTACTTCTTCAGGCTCTTTCTCAAAAGCAATATAATGCTCAGTTACACTACTGTCAGTGTCACTATTATCACTGTCATTATTATTTTCCATATTTAAATCTTGTAATACTTGTTCAGTGTCATCAGATATTGCTGCTTTGGACTCTTGTTCAGGCCTAGTGCCTAAATATTGCTTGATCAGCGCAGGTATCGTTAAGCTGTATTCAATGGCGATAATGGCGTACTCCCCTACTCTGTCAATAGCCTTAAGCAGCGAAATTCCTGTTAGCAAGACGAATCCTGAACCGCAAAATGTTACAAATAACAAGGTGCTACCAATGAATGATAAATACGGCAAGAGTGAGTTACTTAATACATCCCCTAGAATACCGCCAGCAGAGAAGTAAAAAACATCGTCAAAGTTCATACTGGCAATCGAGGTTATGCCGATATAAAACAGGATAAAACCAATAAATTTCAAACCAAGTGTGAGGTAATCTAATCGGATTAATTGGTGATATTTTTGAAATAATAGCCAACCGGTAATTGCGATAACAAAGGGTAAACTGTAGGCAACTAAACCAAATAAGTTTAATAACAAATCAGATAAATAAGCCCCCACTGCACCCCCTAAATTACGCACAGAACTTTGATAACCTGTTTGTGACCATCCGGGATCTGCGGGATCAAAACTAAAGAGCGCTAACATGATAAACATGGCAAAGACGCAAAAGACTAAAAGTCCTGCTTCGAGAAGACGTTGAACGCCGTTTAACTTTGGAGATGGAGAAGACAAATGCACACTCTTGAAAAAATTATCATTATATTAGCGTTAAAATACCAAAAATTAGCGATGAATAAAACGTAATACCAAACATTAACGTTTTATTGGCAAGAGATTTGACGATTTTACCTCTTCCATCACGACATAAGTTCTACTTTCACTCACAGCAGGCAGTCTTAATAAGGTATTACCGAGTAACTCACGATAAGCGGCGATATCAGCCACACGTGTTTTCAATAAAAAATCAAAATCTCCTGAGACCAAATGACATTCTTGAATAACCTCTAATTCATGAACCGCTTTGGAAAAGTCATCAAATACATCTGGGCTAGTTTTGGTTAACGTAATTTCAACAATGACCAATAACGCGGCATCTAATTTTTGCGGATTTAGCATGGCTTGATAACCGAGAATAAAACGGTCATTTTCCAGACGTTTTACTCGTTCTAAACAAGGCGTAGCGCTTAAGCCAACCCTTTTTGACAATTCAATATTAGATAAACGACCATTTTTTTGTAGTTCAATTAAAATATTTCTATCTATACGATCAATTGGTTTAACTGTTGATGAACTCATATATAATTCGCTATAAAACACAGTATTTGCAGGATTATACCCTAATTTCTCAGGAACAACGACAGGTTAATTCGCTATAAAGTCATTATACTAGCTTCATATTTTACAGCAGAGATAAAACTATGATTATTGGTGTACCTAAAGAAATAAAAAACCACGAATACCGTATTGGACTAACTCCAGCAGGTGTTAAAGAGTTAGTTGTTAATGGCCACGACGTTATCGTTGAAAATAATGGTGGAGCAGAAATCGGTTTTGATAATGAGCAATACATTACCGCCGGTGCAAAAATTATTGATACAGCAGCAGAAATTTTTGCTACTGCTGATATGATCATCAAAGTAAAAGAACCACAAACCAATGAGTGTAAAATGCTTCGCCCTGGCCAAGTACTGTTTACTTATTTACATTTAGCCCCAGATCCAAAACAAACAGAACTGCTTGTCGCTTCTGGCGCTACTTGTATTGCCTACGAAACAGTGACTCAACATGACGGTGGCTTACCTCTTTTAGCACCTATGTCTGAAGTGGCTGGACGTATGTCTATTCAAGCAGGTGCGCACGCATTAGAAAAAGCACAAGGTGGTTTGGGCGCATTATTAGGTGGTGTACCTGGTGTTGCTCCTGCCAAAGTACTTATTATTGGTGGTGGCGTTGTTGGTACTCAAGCAGCCCGTATGGCTGTTGGTATGGGCGCTGATGTGACCATTTTAGATCGCTCTTTGCCACGTCTTCGCCAGTTAGATACAGAGTTTGATAGTCGCTTAAAAACAGTTTACTCCACGGCTGATGCTATGGACCAGCTTATTGTTGAAGCTGACTTAGTTATTGGTGCAGTATTGATCCCTGGTGCTGCAGCACCTAAATTGGTTACGGCACAACACATTAAAACGATGAAGAAAGGCGCGGTTGTAGTTGACGTGGCTATTGACCAAGGTGGTTGTTTTGAAACATCAAAAGCAACGACTCACCAAGACCCAACTTATATGGTTGATGGTGTCGTTCATTACTGTGTCGCTAATATGCCTGGTGGTGTCGCAAGAACATCAACTCTGGCTTTAACCAATGCTACTATGCCATTTACAGTTACTTTGGCAAATAAGGGTGCTAAACAAGCCATGCTTGATGACGTACACTTAATGGCTGGTTTGAATGTTTTAGGTGGAAAAGTCACTTATAAGCCTGTTGCTGATGTACTAGGTTATCAGTATGTTAGACCAGAAGACGCTATAGCAACCTTATAGGCTTTACTGGATAACCTACTTAAAGCCGCTAGTTAATAGCGGCTTTTTTTTATTAGTGACTTTAATAGCGCCAAGATTACAAATCTATGGGCCATTTGTAAAAATAGCCTGGCAGTTTTGCAAAATAAGTTATTAATTATAATTATTTCTTTGTTGCTCTCTTGAGATAATCACTTAGAATCCCAACCATTGTCATATTAACGTATTTTATTTTTTGGAGTAGTTCATGAGCGAAGCAAGACATTGCCCGTTACTCATATTGGGTTCAGGCCCTGCAGGATATACCGCAGCTGTTTATGCTGCACGAGCAAATTTAAAGCCTGTGATGATCACAGGTTTAGAACCAGGTGGTCAATTAACCACTACCACCGAAGTAGAAAATTGGCCCGGTGATGCTGATGACTTAACAGGCCCAGCATTAATGGACCGTATGCAAAAACATGCGGAAAAATTTGACACTGAAATTATTTTTGATTACATCAGTGAAGTTGACTTTAGTGAGAAACCGTACAAATTAAAAGGTGATTCTGGCTATTATACCTGTGACGCACTTATTATCTGTACTGGCGCCTCAGCGCAATACCTAGGGCTACCTTCTGAAGAAGCCTTTATGGGTAAAGGTGTTTCTGCCTGTGCAACATGCGATGGGTTTTTCTATAAAAATCAAAAGGTTGCTGTTGTGGGTGGTGGTAATACCGCGGTTGAAGAAGCCTTGTATTTGTCAAATATTGCCTCTGAAGTTCACTTAATTCACCGTCGTGATACCTTTCGCTCAGAAAAGATTTTGATCACACGTTTGATGGATAAAGTCGCCAACGGTAATATCATATTACACCTAGACCGTACGCTAGACGAAGTACTAGGTGACAATATGGGTGTAACAGGTTTGCGACTTAAAGACATGAAGTCAGATGCTACCGAAGAAATTGATGTTATGGGTGTTTTTATCGCGATCGGCCATAAGCCAAATACTGATATATTTAACGGTAAACTTGAGATGAAAAACGGCTATTTAACCATTCAAAGTGGTACAAATGGTAATGCAACACAAACCAGTGTTGAAGGTGTTTACGCGGCCGGCGATGTTGCTGATCATATATACCGTCAAGCCATTACTTCAGCTGGTTCTGGTTGTATGGCAGCACTAGATGCCGAGCGTTTCCTCGACGCAAAAGGTAGTCGCTAGTCAATGACACGAGCTATTCCTTGGTTATCTTCGAATAGCTCAACTTTCCCTGATTTATCTCACGCCTTAGATGAACCGAACGGCCTACTTGCTTTCGGTGATGACTTATCACCAAAACGAATTATTCAAGCCTATCAACTAGGGATTTTCCCTTGGTTTAGTGATGGCGATCCGGTGATGTGGTGGAGTCCAAATCCACGGGGCATTATTAATATTGCTCAGCTTAATATTAATAAAACGCTACAAAAAATACTTAAGCGCGAAATTTTTAGTGTCACACTCAATAATGATTTTAAACAGGTTATTGAGCTATGTGCTGATGCACCCTTTCGCTGTGAGGAGACTTGGATTGTTAATCCAATGCTATCAGCTTATAAAAAACTGCATGATCAAGGTAAGGCTCATTCGATTGAAGTCTGGCAAAATGAGCAATTAGTGGGTGGATTGTATGGTGTGGCCGTTAACGGCTATTTTTCTGGTGAATCAATGTTTTACCGACAAAGCAATGCCTCAAAAGTAGCCTTGGTGTATTTAGCTAGCTTACTAAAATCAATAGATATTGAGCTTATTGACTGTCAAATGTTGAATCCTTTTTTAGCGTCAATGGGTTGTATTGAAGTATCAAGAGAACAATTTATTACGCAGCAAGTAGCGTCAAAAGCTATCGTACCGCCGGCCAACTTTTGGCAACCTAGGGCACTAACTTTAGCTTAATCCAAGATCCCCACCCATAACATTGTCGTTAATCATTATTTTATAGTTTTCATAGATAAAATAAAAATTACTCAATCACTTAAACTCACCAGTAAATCAAGACAAGGTGCTCAATGGGCAATAGCTAATTATTGTGATTGAGATCACCAAAGCCCTAGTGTATTTTAACCCGCACAAGTGAGCAATAATTTAATGAAATTGCTATAAATACTAGCCAAAGGCATACGGTTCAAATAATGCGCTAGCTAATATAGTTAAAAGTATTCATAGCGGCTTAAATTTGATATAAAGTTTATAATAAATAAAAGATTGATCTGGCATTATTAATTAAGGATAGATAATTGAGAAAAAATCTTTATTGGTTATATTTAATCTTAGTTGTGTTTCACTCAAACTTTGCCTTCTCTTTAGACACGTCTGACATTGAGCAAAAGCTTAGTCGACAAAGTACGGTTAATCCAAAAGCAGTATTCTACAAAATTGAAGCTTTATTAGCAGATCCAAACATACCTATTACTTTAAAAGCAAAACTGATGGTCATGCAATCTGATATTGCTTACGCTATTGACCAACCTGAAAGTATTCTTAAATACTCTAAGTTGGCTTTAGCAACAGGCTTGTTAATTGAGCCTTGGCACACTAGAGTGCTGATTAGCCAATCAAGAGGGTATTATCAGCGCGGACAATTTAAAGCATTTTTTGCCACTGCAAATATGGCCGTTATCAAAGCAGAGCAATCAAATTTATCAAATTATAAGGTGGCCGCCTTAGTAGAAAGAGCTTTTGCCTATCACTTATTAGACGATAATGAAGCAGCAAATAAAGATTTAAACCTAGCGTTAAAATATCTAGAATTACTGCCTAGCGTCTTTGATAAAGCCATAATACTTCAGCGATTTAGCGCCATAAATAAAAGCCTGGGTAATATAGGAATAGCTAAAAAATACCAAGGTCAAGCCAATGATATTTATAAACAAATTAATAGCGCTCATTATTTGTCTGTTGGTTATTATAATTTGGGGCGAATATATCAAGAAACTCAAGCTTGGGACGAAGCAGGTAAGTTAATGCTGAAGTCTTATCGTTGGGCCTTAAAAGACAACAATAAGCTCAATCAAGCATTTTCATTATCTTGGCTATCAGAGTATCAAAATAACTTAGAAAATCACTCACAAGCAAAAAAATATTTACATAAAGCTATTATTGCTGCTGATGCAAGTACTTCAGAGCGGGTAAAAATACATGTTCGTAAAAATATGGCCAGTATCTTATGTCAAAACAAAGAATTTCAAGTGTGTAAAACCTTGCTTCTGGAGACTATTTCACTTGCAAAGTCTTATAAAATGCAACGTGATCAAGTGGAATTAATGCGCATGCTTGCCGAAACACACTATCAACTGGGCGCGTTCGAGAAAGCCTATTTAATCTTAAAAGAGGTTAATTTAATCTAACTAAAATCTGTTATTAAACTAGATAAACAATCACCCTTCCAGCTATTTATAATGGCTAGTATTAAGCGTTTTTTTAAGACAACTACCCTTATTTATTATTGTCGCTGTGGTTTAAATCCACAACGACTATTAGGCAACCTGAAGAACACATTGTTTGACCAGCACTAGCTGCTTATGTCTTTTTTGTTGTAACAGCATCCTATAATAAACATATCAATTACTGACCGTTAAAAGTTCTAGCGAGTAAACTTATTTTTTTGTGCCATGACATACACATGCTCTTGATCGATAATATAGTCCTGCATTGCTCTAACCGTTTATATCAACGTAAAAAAACTTACTCATGCCACCTTTTCGCACCAGGACGTCAGTAATTATAAATGTAGTGAACAATTACCGAGATGACGATGAACGGCCATTGAGTGATCAATAACTCGCTTTGAATCCAACTCGTTATTATCGTTGAATCGTGGCCAATTATTTAATCCATAGGGTATTATATTTCATCATCACTCGGCGGCAAAATTGCTATAATGATTATATTTCATCTAAAAATTCAGTTACGGGTAGAGTATTAATGAGTTTGAATTATAAACTAGGTGTTACAAAGTCGTTTCCTTGTAATTACCTACCTGAACAGGAAGAACGATTATTAATCGCTGTTGATGACATTCTGCATGATCGTGAACACTATGGCTGGCTAATGCAGCAAGGTTTTAGGCGCAGTGGTAATGATATTTATCGTCCCCATTGTATTGCCTGCCAAGCATGCCAATCACTGCGTGTGCCAGTTCAAGACTTTAAGCCCTCAAGAAGCCAAAAACGCTTATTAAAAAGTAATCAGCTATTCAAGGTTAGGTTAAGTAAAAAAGTTCAAGAAGACTACTACCCACTGTATGAGCAATACATTAATACTATTCATCGCGATGGCAGTATGTTTCCAGCATCAGACGAACAATTTCAAAGTTTTACCCATAACAATATTACTGAGCAATACTATATTGAAATTTGGCATGACCAAGTATTAATCAGTGTTGCCGTAACCGATGACATTCCTAATGGCTTATCAGCGGTTTATACCTTTTATCACCCAAGCTATAGAAAACAGGGGCTTGGTGTTTTTTCAATTTTAAAACAAATTGAAATTGCAGCTGAACTTAAACGAGAGTTTCTCTACCTTGGTTACCAAATAGAGCAATGCAGTAAAATGAATTACAAAAACCGTTACCATCCCCACCAAATATTGGTCGAAAATCAATGGCAAACCGTAAATAAATAACACTATAGCTTTACATTAGCGCTGCAATTCGGCATTATCTGCGCAGCTTTTTGTTTACGCACTAATTTAGAGGTTCGGCGCCCAATGGCGAAAGAAGAAAATATTGAAATGCAAGGTACTGTTTTAGATACTTTGCCAAATACTATGTTCCGTGTTGAATTGGAAAATGGTCATGTTGTTACTGCTCATATTTCTGGGAAAATGCGTAAAAATTACATTCGTATTTTAACTGGCGATAAAGTCACTGTTGAATTAACACCATATGACTTATCTAAAGGTCGTATTATCTTCCGTGCTAGATAGAAATTAATTATTTCAGTTTTATAAGCGCTTTAGTAATATGTTAGTAAAGCGATTTTATAACTAAGATTTAATTAACGCCAATTAAGTAATGACAAAAAACCGAGCTTGCTCGGTTTTTTTATGTTTGAAAATAAGGATCAGTTTTTTGTTTCGGACAAAAACTAATACCTGCTAAATGAGGCAAGTGATCAATTATAACTCAGCCTAAACTACCAACATCCTTGTCGGTACTAACGTGTTCACATTGATCTGAATTAATGCTGATACGCTAAACAAATATAGAAGCTTAAGCATCAAAGCTTAGTGTTCAACTAATTCTTTTTTTGATTCGTAGTTAATCACCAACTTGTCTTTCTTCACCGCAACTTTAGCTACGCCACCTTGTGTTAGCTCACCAAAAAGCAATTCGTTTGCTAATGGTTTTTTCAACTGCTCTTGAATCAATCGAGCCATAGGTCGTGCACCCATTGTTTTGTCATAACCTTTAATGGCCATCCACTTCTTAGCATCTTTAGTGACCTCTAACGAAACACCCTTTTCATCAAGTTGAACCTGCAGTTCGACAATAAATTTATCAACAACTTGCTGGATAACTTCATCACCTAAGTGATTAAACCATACTATGTTATCTAAGCGATTACGGAACTCGGGCGAAAATACTTTGTTTATTTCGTCCATAGCATCCAGACTATTATCTTGTTGTTTAAAGCCAATAGATTGCTTCACAGTGTGTGCTACGCCCGCATTAGTTGTTAACACTAAAATAATATTTCTAAAATCAGCTTTACGGCCATTATTATCGGTTAAGGTACCATGGTCCATAACTTGTAATAGTATGTTGTAAACATCTTCATGTGCTTTTTCTATTTCATCTAACAACACAACGGCATGGGGGTTTTTAATCACTGCATCGGTTAATAAGCCTCCCTGTTCATAACCAACGTAACCTGGAGGAGCTCCAATTAAACGACTTACGGCATGCTTTTCCATATATTCAGACATGTCATATCGCAGCAGTTCTACGCCCAGCACTTTAGCTAATTGTTGAGTAACTTCTGTTTTACCAACCCCTGTTGGGCCAGCGAAGATAAATGAACCAATCGGCTTACGTTCATTGCCTAAACCTGCTCGCGACAGGCGAATAACAGAGGTCAATTCGTCAATAGCATGATCTTGGCCAAAAACAACCAATTTTAAATTACGGTCAAGTGTTTTTAAACTATCTATCTCTGATGACGACACTGATTTTTCAGGAATACGTGCCATTTTGGCGATAATATTTTCAATATCGGTATTATCAATCACTTTTTTACGTTTATCTGCAGCGACCAGTTGTTGACGCGCTCCAGCTTCATCAATAACATCAATGGCTTTATCGGGTAAAAATCGATCATTGATATATTTTGCAGAAAGCTGTGCCGCTGCCCTTAAGGCGCTATTCGTGTAACGAACACCATGATGCGCTTCGTATTTATCTTTCAAACCATGCAAGATTTTCGTGGTGTCGTCTACACTGGGTTCAACAACATCTATTTTTTGAAAACGACGCGCTAATGCACGATCTTTTTCAAAAATACTTTGATACTCTTGATATGTAGTAGAACCCATACAACGTAACTTGCCTGATGAAAGTAAAGGCTTGATCAAGTTTGACGCATCTAACATGCCACCAGACGCAGCACCCGCTCCTATAATGGTGTGAATCTCATCAATAAACAGTATTGCGTTGCCGTCTTGTTCTAACTCTTTTAATAAGGCTTTAAAGCGTTTTTCAAAATCACCACGGTATTTAGTACCCGCTAATAATGCGCCCATATCAAGAGAGTAAATAGTTGCATCAGCTAAAAACTCTGGCGCTTTCTCAGAAACCAATAAATTAGCTAAACCTTCAGCTATCGCTGTTTTACCAACACCTGCCTCACCAACAAATAAAGGATTGTTTTTGCGGCGGCGACTTAGTACTTGTAATGTCCGCTCTAGTTCGTTATCACGCCCTATTAGCGGGTCTATATTGCCTTTTAAGGCTTCTTTATTAAGATTAGTCGCAAAGTTATCAATCGTGCGTGGTTCTTCTTCACTTGCCGGCGCTTGCTCTTCGTTATGACTATTTTCTTGTTCAATTTTAGCAATACCATGAGAAATAAAGTTAACAATATCTAAACGACTAATATCAGATTTCTTTAAAAAATAAGCCGCTTGCGATTCTTGTTCACTAAATATTGCCACCAGTACATTCGCACCATTAACTTCACTTTTACCCGATGACTGGACATGAAAAACGGCCCGTTGCAATACACGCTGAAAACCTAGCGTTGGCTGAGTTTCTCTTTCTTCCTCACCAGAAGGAATAACCGGGGTCGTATCGGCGATGAAGGCTAACAATTCTTTTCTTAAGTTTGCCATATCAGCGCCACAGGCTTTTAAAGCCTCAATGGATGATGGATTGTCTAACAACGCCAACAATAAATGTTCAACCGTCATAAATTCATGGCGAGACTCTTTAGCCTGACGAAAAGCCATATTTAACGATACTTCTAAATCTTTATTCAGCATAGGTTACTCCAATTTAAATCTTGCGTTTTTACACTTTTTCCATGGTACATTTAAGCGGATGTTCATTGCTTGTTGCGTAACTCAACACCTGATCAACTTTCGTCTCTGCTACTTCAGCAGTAAAGATGCCGCAACGTCCTTTCCCTTTATAATGAATCGCTAACATAATGTCTGTCGCTTGCTCCGAGTTCATATTAAAAAATTTACACAACACATCAATGACAAAGTCCATCGGAGTATAGTCGTCATTTAATAACAATACTGTATACATTGGGGGTTTCTGAAACTTTTCAACAACCTCATCATCAAGAACGTTTTGATCGTCTATTAACTCTTTCCATTTACTCATAATTCTATATTAGTCTGTCAGTTAAATTTTTGCTTTAAGATTTGAGAAAAATAATAACTAAAAATATCAAAAATCATACTATAAAACTTGATTATTTTTATTTATTATCTACGATTTACTTTGGTGACTTTTTTTTGTCTCCAAAAGTTAATACTAATACTTGTTAATACTAATACTTTAAAGTGCATACTAATACTTTAAAGAGGACTTTAAAGAATGCTTTAGACAAAGCATACCTAATTACCGATGATTTTAGAAGGATGTTGAAGTATGGCTCACGGTACAGTTAAGTGGTTTAATAATGCAAAAGGGTTTGGTTTTATTCGTCCAGAGGATGGTGGTGAAGATATTTTTGCTCATTATTCAACGATTCAAATGGAAGGATACCGTACATTAAAAGCTGGACAGGATGTAAACTACGAATTAAATGGGGGGCCAAAAGGAGATCACGCAGCAAGCATTACGCCATCAGAAATAGAATCAGACGACTAAATTAAATTAAATTAAGTTAACTTTGTGGCTTAAAATAAAAAACACAGCAACTTGGCTGTGTTTTTTTATGGTTAGTAATTATTAGCAATAAAATATTTTGACTCTAGCTATAACCTATTTCCAGTTTATATATCTGTTGAATTTACATGTGATCTATTTACATGTGATCAATAATACAATCACCAAATTCAGAACAAGTCACCAATGTCGCATCATCCATTAAACGCTCAAAGTCATAAGTTACTGTCTTAGCGTTAATCGCACCAGACATCCCTTTTAACAATAAGTTAGCGGCTTCTGTCCAACCCATATGTCGTAACATCATTTCTGCAGACAAAATGACTGAGCCAGGATTAACCTTATTAAGTCCAGCATATTTTGGTGCTGTACCGTGTGTTGCTTCAAAGATAGCGACTTCATCATTTAAATTAGCGCCTGGTGCTATACCAATGCCACCCACTTGTGCCGCTAAGGCATCTGACAAATAATCACCGTTTAAATTTAAGGTAGCAATAACGCTATATTCCGCTGGACGTAATAATATTTGCTGTAACATCGCATCGGCAATAACATCTTTTATAATGATTTCTTTACCTGTTTTAGGGTTAATAAGACTACACCAAGGACCACCATTTAATAGATCAGCGCCAAACTCTTCTCGAGCTAATTCATAACCCCATTCTTTAAAAGCCCCTTCAGTAAACTTCATGATATTACCTTTATGTACCAAAGTAACCGACTCTCTGTCGTGATCAATAGCGTATTGAATAGCTTTTCTAACTAATCTTTGTGTACCTTCTTTAGACACAGGCTTGATACCAATACCACAATTTTCTTCGAAACGAATTTTTGTAACACCCATTTCTTCAGTTAAAAATTTGATCACTTTTTTAGCCTGATCACTGCCCGCTTGATATTCGATACCTGCGTAAATATCTTCAGAGTTTTCTCTGAAAATCACCATGTCTACTTCACTAGGTTTTTTAACTGGGCTTGGTACGCCAGTAAACCATTGTACCGGTCGCTGGCACACATACAAATCTAGTATTTGTCTCAAGGCAACATTCAATGAACGCATGCCGCCGCCAACTGGTGTGGTTAGCGGGCCTTTAATACCAACTTTGTATTCTTTGAACATGGCTAAAGTTTCATCGGGCAACCAAGTTTCTGAGTCATAAATTTGTGTTGCCTTTTCTCCAGCATACACTTCCATCCAATGAATTTTCCTATCTCCGCCATAAGCTTTATTCACGGCAGCATCAACCACTTTCATCATAGGGGGTGTTACATCGACCCCTATGCCATCACCTTCAATAAATGGAATGATGGGGTTGTTAGGTACTTTTAACAAACCTTGCTCTGAAGTAATTTTAGCACCTTCACTAGGAATATTTACATGGTTCAACATATGAGCTCTCCAAAATTTACTGATAAAATAGCCGTTTGCTAATTTCTTAATCTTAAAATAATAGAAAAAGAGCAATGACACTAATACTGAAATCGTGATAATGAAAATCATCACGATGAATAAGTAAAACGCTTGTATAAATAAAATGCAAACTTTTATCAAAAATAAAGCTATAACCGGCAATAAATTTTTCACTTTACTGGTTAAAATTTTGGCAAAAAAAAACTAGGCAAGCGCCTAGTTTTTAAAATTTACTGATAAATTACACTTAGAGTAAATTTGATAAAATGGTATTCAATGTCGCACTTGGACGCATAGCTTTTTCGGCTAATCCTCTATCAGCAAAGTAATAACCATTAATATCCATACTAGGTCCTTGAGCAGCATTAAGCTCTGCAACAATTTTCGCTTCTTGTTTAGTCAGTGCTTGAGCAACAGCAACAAAACTTGATTTCAAGCTTTCATCGCTTGTTTGTTCTGCAAGTGCTTGTGCCCAATACATCGCTAAGTAGAAATGAGAACCACGGTTATCCAATTCCTTAACACGACGTGATGGTGATTTGTTTTCTTGCAAAAATTTAGCCGTTGCTATATCTAAAGTATCCGCTAACACTTTTGCTTTAGTATTGCCCGTTTTAATGCTTAAGTGCTCTAAAGAAGCCGCTAACGCTAAAAACTCACCTAATGAGTCCCAACGTAAGTGATTTTCTTTTTCAAACTGTTGCACGTGCTTAGGCGCTGAACCGCCAGCGCCTGTTTCGAATAAACCACCACCATTCATTAATGGCACAATAGAAAGCATTTTTGCACTAGTGCCAAGCTCTAAAATAGGGAATAAGTCCGTTAAATAATCACGTAATACGTTACCCGTCACTGAGATTGTATCTTCACCTTTAGCGACGCGCGCTAAGGTGTAGTCACAAGCTTTAACCGGTTCCATAATCTGAATGTCTAAACCAGTAGTGTCATGATCGGCAAGGTAGGTGTTAACTTTTTTGATCATTTGTGCATCATGACCACGGTTTTCATCTAACCAGAATATAGCTGGAACATTTGTGGCTCTGGCACGAGTTACTGCTAATTTTACCCAATCTTGAATCGGCGCGTCTTTAGCTTGACACATTCTCCAGATATCGCCTTCGCTCACTGCATGTTCTAGTAGCGTTGTGCCGTTATCGTCAACAACACGCATACTACCTTCACCGGACATGGTAAATGTTTTATCGTGTGAGCCATATTCTTCCGCTTTCTGCGCCATTAAGCCAACATTAGGTACTGAGCCCATGGTTGTTGGGTTGAAGGCACCATTTTTGCGACAAAAATCAACAACAGAAGAGAACACACCAGCGTAGTTACGATCTGGGATCATAAATTTGGTTTCTTTTAACGTACCATCTGGTGCCCACATCATACCTGATGAACGCAGTGCTGCCGGCATAGAGGCGTCAATAATAACATCGCTTGGTACGTGTAAATTGGTAGTACCTTTGTCTGAATCAACCATAGCTAGTTCAGGACGAGTGGCATATACCGCCGCAATATCCGCTTCAATTTCAGCTTTCTTTTGCGCTGATAAACGGCCAATTTTCGCATACACATCGCCAATACCGTTATTCGCATCAACACCTAATTGATTAAAAGTAGCACCGTGCTTGGCAAACACATCTTTGTAAAACACTTTAACGGCATGACCAAACATAATCGGGTCAGACACTTTCATCATAGTGGCTTTCAAATGTAGAGAAAGTAAAACACCTTCAGACTTTGCTTTTTCAGTTTCAGTAGCAAAAAAGTCAACCAGTGCCTTTTTGCTCATCAGTGAGGCATCAATGACTTCTTTATCTAATAACGCCAAATGCTCCTTTAATAAGGTTACGTCACCATTAGCACTAACAAATTCAATTTTAACATTGGTTGCGCCATCAATGGTTACTGATTTCTCACTACCGTAAAAATCACCTGATTGCATATGTGCTACGTGTGATTTAGTCGTAGGTGACCAAGCGCCCATTGAGTGCGGATTAGTACGCGCATATTGCTTCACTGAGCTAGGCGCGCGACGGTCTGAGTTACCTTCTCGTAACACAGGGTTTACCGCTGAACCTAGCACTTTAGCGTAAGTGAATTTAATCGACTCTTCCGCTTCATTTTGCGGCTCTTCAGGGTAATTAGGTAAATTATAACCTTTGGCTTGCAGTTCTTTAATCGCTGCTTGTAACTGAGGAATAGACGCAGAAATGTTAGGTAACTTAATAATGTTAGCTTCAGGTGTTTTGGCTAATTCGCCTAACTCAGCTAAGGCATCGTCCATACGCTGCTCAGCAGTTAAGTATTTAGGAAAGTTAGCTATAATACGACCGGCAAATGAAATATCGCGAGTTTCAACATCAATAGCAGAAGACGCAGCAAATGCTTTCACTATAGGTAAAAAAGAATGCGTTGCTAAAGCTGGTGCTTCATCGGTAATAGTATAAATAATTTTTGAGGTATCTGTGGTCATTTAAAAATCCTTTGCTGATTTGCCATTTATCGATAAAATGAATAGTCATTTGAAATTGAATGGCTCTTCATTTTATCGATAAAAGATATATTTTTCGCGCGAATAGTATCGGAATTCAGAGCGCATTAAAATAGATGAATTATTACTAGTCTATATTTCACAAGGTGAAAATTAGTGACAATAAAACAAAATCAAACAGTTATGAGAAAATACAAGCGAAAAGCCACAAAGGTACGACCAGTTGATTTTAAGCCAGAAATCGTGCTTTTTAATAAACCTTTTGATGTATTGTGCCAATTTACGGATGATCAAAATCGAAAAACGCTCAAAGACTTCATTGACGTTAAAGATGTTTACGCGGCCGGTCGACTCGATCGAGACAGTGAAGGACTACTTTTATTAACCAATGATGGAAAGCTTCAGCATAAACTCGCTAATCCAAGCCAAAAAACAGATAAAACCTATTGGGCGCAAGTTGAAGGCGTACCAACAGAAACCGATATTGTGGCACTTCGCCAAGGCGTTGAATTAAAAGATGGCTTAACAAAACCCGCTATAATCAACATAATAGCCCAGCCTAACATTTGGCCGCGTGTTCCGGCCATTAGAGAGCGCGCAGCGATCCCAACAACATGGTTAGAGATAACCATACAAGAAGGGAAAAACCGTCAAGTAAGAAGAATGACGGCTCACATCGGTTTTCCAACCCTGAGGTTAATTCGCTATCGTATTGGTGAATGGACCTTAGATGGCATTAATAATGGTCATTATAAAAGAGTCAATCATGGATAATTTAGTATCAAACACACCCGTAGCAAACCCGCACGGCAGCGAACAATTCAAACCTAACACCACCCTTGCTGTGGTCGTTGCCTGCCAAGATAAATTTCTATTGGTTGAAGAAATAGAGCAGGGTAAAACAGTTTACAATCAACCTGCTGGGCATTTAGAAGCCAATGAAAGCTTAATGACTGCCGCCATGCGAGAGTTACAAGAGGAAACAGGATTAAGCCATTCGCCTGATCACCTTTGCGGTATTTACTATTATTATCGGCAATCGTTAAATCTGTATTATTTACGCTTTTGTTTTGTTATTGAGCTTGAATCGCTAGTATCATGCCAACCACAAGATGAGGAAATTATAGCGTGCCATTGGTTTACTTTAGCAGAAATTAAAGCAAAATCAGCGCAATTACGCAGCCCTTTAGTCCTAGAATGTATTGAAGATTACCTTAGCGGTAAAAAAATCCCCTTAAGTCACTTAAAATCTAATCTTTAATCTTTCATCACGCTAAATGACCATGCTATAATTTCGCGCCATTTTCTATTGAAATCTAGTTGTCATGACCTCAAACGAACATGTAAATGTAAACTCAATAACACCAAACGAAAAATTACCGCAAGATACTAAAGTAATAGTGGGTATGTCGGGTGGTGTTGATTCATCGGTTTCTGCCTATTTATTAAAAGAACAGGGCTATCAAGTCGAAGGCTTGTTCATGAAAAATTGGGAAGAGGATGACGACGATGAATATTGCGCCGCGGCAGAAGATTTAGCGGATGCACAAAGTGTTTGTCAGAAACTAGGTATTAAGCTTCATACTATCAATTTTGCTACTGAATACTGGGACAATGTTTTCGAGTATTTTTTAGCTGAATATAAAGCGGGTAGAACACCCAACCCTGATATTATGTGTAATAAAGAAATTAAATTTAAAGCTTTTCTTGAATTTGCTTGCGAAGACCTAGGCGCTGATTACATCGCTACCGGTCATTATGTACAACGTAAATTTATCGACGGTAAATGGCAGATGCACCGTGGTTTAGACAGTAACAAAGATCAAAGTTATTTTCTCTACACCTTGAGTCATCAGCAAGTGGGTAGAACACTTTTTCCGGTTGGCCATATTGAAAAACCACAAGTGAGAGCTATCGCTGAAAAAGCAGACTTAATCACCCATAACAAAAAAGACAGTACCGGCATTTGTTTTATTGGTGAACGAAAATTTAAAGACTTTCTGGGCAAATATTTACCGGCGCAACCCGGTATTATAGAAACACCAGAAGGAGAAGCTATTGGTGAACATGACGGTTTAATGTATCACACCCTAGGTCAACGCAAGGGCTTACGTATTGGCGGTCTAGCCAATGCGGGTGACGCGCCATGGTATGTGGTTGACAAAGATCTTGATCGTAACGTACTGGTTGTTGGCCAAGGCCATGATCACCCTCGCCTATTTTCTAAAGGCTTAATAGCAAATCAATTACATTTAGTTGAGCGAGTTGAATTAACTACGCCAATAAGTTGTACGGTAAAAACCCGTTACCGACAAGAAGACGTCGCTTGTGATCTTTCACCTATGGCCAATGGTGAATATTTAGTGATGTTTACTGAGCCGCAAAGTTCAGTAACACCCGGTCAATCTGTGGTGTTTTATCAAGATAATATTTGCCTAGGTGGCGCTATTATCAACTCCCTTATTCGTTAATATAAGGCATACATGAATAATTTAGAAAAACAAACTATTACCATGGCAGCAATTTGCCAAGCCTCCGTTTTAGTGCAAAAAATAGCGCGTACTGGCGCAGTAGAAGAAGCTGAACTCGCTGTCATGCTCAACAGTATTATGGTGACTTCACCCGAAAGCATTTTAGAGGTTTATAGTAACGACATTGCACACTTAACAGCAGGATTAAAAGCCTTAATTGAGCAGTTAGGTAATCAAACCAGTAAAAAAGATCCAGAATTAACCCGCTATGTGGTCAGCTTATTAGGGTTAGAGCGACGTTTAGCCAATAAAAAAAATCAATTATCGCTACTGGGTGAACGTATTGAACAAAGCCAACGTCAGCTCGCACATTACGAGATTACCAGTGACACGCTCATTGCTAGTTTAGCCAGTATTTATAGCGACTTACTCAGTCCAATAGGCACGCCTATTCAAGTGGCGGGTGAACCAAGTTTGCTCAAGCAACAAAGTAATCAGCATAAGATCCGCGCCTTACTTCTCGCGGGTGTTCGCTCAAGCGTGTTATGGCGTCAAGTGGGCGGCAAGCGTAGAAATATATTATTTGGGCGCACAAAACTGGTGGCGTGTGCACAAAAATTACTCAACGAAATTTAAAATTAACTTCAGGAAATTACTATGGAACTTTCAGCATTAAGTGCAATATCACCGGTTGACGGGCGTTATGGCAGTAAAGTTAAATCATTGCGCCCTATTTTTAGCGAATTTGGCTTAATTAAATACCGTGTTACGGTCGAAGTACGTTGGTTACAAAAGTTAGCAGCGACCGCTGAAATTGTTGAAGTTGCGCCTTTTTCTGCTCAAGCTAATACGCTATTAGATGCCATTATTACTGAGTTTTCTGAAGCCGATGCCCAAAGTATTAAAGACATTGAAGCCACTACCAACCATGATGTAAAAGCGGTTGAGTATTTCCTTAAAGAAAAAATTAGTGGTAATGCTGAATTACATGCAATAACAGAGTTTATCCATTTTGCTTGCACTTCAGAAGACATCAACAACCTTTCACATGGCTTAATGTTAACGGATTGTCGCGAACAAGTATTAATGCCCATGATTGACGATATCCTTGGTGATATAAAAGCCTTGGCGATTGAATATAAAAATATTCCCATGATGTGTCGTACCCACGGTCAACCAGCATCTCCTAGTACACTAGGTAAAGAAATGGCCAATGTTTACGTGCGTTTAAAACGTCAACGTGAGCAGATTGCACAAGTTGAAATGCTAGGAAAAATTAACGGTGCTGTCGGTAACTATAATGCCCATTTATCGGCTTACCCTGAAGTTGACTGGCACAATTTTGCTAATGAATTTGTTAACTCATTAGGTTTAAGCTTTAATGCATACACCACGCAAATTGAACCGCATGATTATATAGCAGAGTTATTTGATGCGATTGCACGTTTTAACACCATTTTAATTGATTTTGACCGAGATGTTTGGGGCTATATTGCCATTGGCCACTTTAAACAAAAAACTATTGCCGGTGAAATTGGCTCTTCAACCATGCCACATAAAGTTAACCCGATTGATTTTGAAAATTCAGAAGGTAACTTAGGTATTGCCAACGCTTTATTTACCCATTTAGCCCAGAAGTTACCAATATCTCGCTGGCAACGTGACCTAACCGACTCTACCGTTTTACGTAACTTAGGTGTAGGCTTTGCCCATACCTTAATTGCTTATCAAGCAACACGTAAAGGTATCAGCAAGCTACAAGTGAATGAAGCGAATTTATTAGCCGAACTCAACTCAAATTGGGAAGTGCTTGCCGAGCCAATTCAAACCGTTATGCGTCGTTACGGCATCGAAAAGCCTTACGAAAAACTAAAAGAGTTAACCCGTGGCAAACGTGTTGACGGTGATTCAATGCGTGCGTTTATCATGACGTTAGAATTACCAGAAGCAGCAAAAGCACAACTGTGTGAAATGACACCAGCTTCTTACATTGGCCGCGCAGTAACATTTATTGACGAACTAGACTAATTATAATAAGTCTATAAAGTTTTGTTGATATAAAAAAGGGATCCTATTGGCTCCCTTTTTGTTATTCAGTTTTTAAAAATAACCCATTAATAGCAATGCAAATAAGGTTTCACAATGAATTTAGACTCGTTAAATTGGGGTGATTTAACTCCAGAAATATTTCTTGCACAATATTGGCAAAAAAAACCATTATTGATCAAACAAGCTTTTGCTAATTTTAAAGACTCGATAAGCGCAGACGAGCTAGCCGGATTAGCCATGGAAGCTGAAATACAGTCGCGTATCGTTAGTACTAATAGCAAAGGCGACTGGCAAGTTGACCATGGCCCTTTTGAAGATTTTTCTCAATATGGCGAGTCTAATTGGACACTATTAGTACAAGCGGTAAACAACTGGTCACGGCCGACACATAATTTACTTGCGCCCTTTGCTTTTATTCCTAGCTGGCGTATAGATGACGTTATGGTCAGTTTTTCAACCCCTAATGGCGGCGTTGGTGCGCATTTAGACCAATATGATGTTTTTATTATTCAAGGCAGTGGCAAAAGGCGCTGGCAAGTTGGTGCACCCGATAGCAGCTTAGAAAGCTTATTACCTCATGCTGATCTTAAACAAGTTTCAAGCTTTGAAGCGATTATTGATGAAATAACAGAAGCAGGCGACTTACTTTATATTCCACCAAACCACCCACACAAAGGTCTATCAATAGAGAATTCAGTTAATTTTTCTATTGGCTTTCAAGCACCGTCCAGCCAAGAACTCTGGTCAAGTTTTGCTGATAAACTCATTGATAACAATCTCGGTGAACAAAGGTTTAGTGATCCTGCAAGAGCCTTATGCCAAACAAGTTTTACTATTACACCCGATGACAAAAAGCAATTAAAAGCCTTTATGCTACAACAGCTTGAGCAAGAAGAATTTTATGAACAATTTATGGGCCAATACCTAACACAGGGTCATCATGCCCTAGAAATTTTAGTGCCTGTCAATGACATAGATAAAGATAAACTGCTCGATATACTATCAGAGACAGATATTTCATTTATGCCAGTATCAGGATTAAAGGCCGCCATAATAAATGATGTTCAGCTAACACTTTTTCTCAACGGAGAAAGTTTTCCATTAGAAAAACAAACCCTAGCACTAGCGCAGCAGCTAGCACAACAAAAGCCTTTAAGCACAAGTAAAATGAAAACGCTTAACACTTGTTTGAAAAACACTCAGCTGTTAACCAATGTTTTAAATAAAGGTTATTGGTATATAGAATAAAGCTCAAGTTATAAACGTAGAGTAGAGTTCTGTAAACAGTACGTTAGTGATTACAGCCTGAAAAATATAATTTAATCACGCATTTTATTATGCAGGCGCTGAATTTAAATTCTAAGTTTATCGACTAGCAGATAAGCTTAGAAGATAAAACAAAGCGCAGAATAATCTGCGCTTTTTATTGCAGCCTTTTTAAATCAAGCCACCTTCATCAATAGCGCTTAAAGTAGCAAACCATTGCAATGTCAGTCTATTGCTCAACCCATAAGTCGTCTTTAGCATGAAGCTGATAAAGACCTTCCGCTTTATTGATTAGCAGCTTGGCATATTCGACTTGTTCCTCAACGTCACTTTTTAACAGACTATCAGCCTGTATTTGCCATTTAAAAGTAAAGTGGCGTAATACGTTACGAGCCGGCTCGCTTTGTTCTAACACTAAATGGTCTGTCGGTAAATCGCCACTAATCACCCACACCTTGGTTTTATCTAACAAGTTAATTTTCCATACCGCCATTAAAGGGATCAAATAACGACTTTCAGTGTCGGCAACACTCTCTGTTACTAAGCCTTTCTCTGCAAGATATTTAGTTGCTTTTAAATACTGCTCTCGAATCCAAGCTTGTTGTTGTTCTTGAGTCATTGCTAATTTATCTGTCATGTTTAGGGTCTTTTTATTAATAAGTTAATAACGGGAAGTTTGTATGGATTAATTCACAGCAAAGTTCAAATTTATTTATAGCTTCACTAGCGAAGCATTTATCTAAATGGTATTGTGCGCAGCGAATTATTACAACCCTAGTTGAAGTAAAATTAATACTTGAACTGTTTAAGATCAATGGAGATTTCGATAGTGGCCGTTTTTGATTTAGTAGATTTTGATAACCATGAACAAGTTGTTTATTGCAGTGACGAAGCATCTGGGCTAAAAGCCATTATAGCTGTTCATAGCACAGCCTTAGGGCCAGCAGCTGGCGGTTGTCGTTTTTGGGATTATGCCAGTGATGAAGCCGCACTTAAAGATGTATTACGTTTATCTAAAGGCATGACTTATAAAAATGCCATGGCCGGTTTAAAACTAGGCGGTGGCAAAGGTGTTATCATTGGTGACGCCAAAACACTAAAATCAACCGCCTTGTTTAAAGCCTATGGCCAAGCGGTTAATAATTTAAATGGTCGTTACTATACCGCTGAAGATATTAATATCACTACCGGCGACATGGCGATTGTTAACCAAAGTACCGATTTTGTTTCTGGTCTTGAAGGTAAAAGTGGTAATCCCGCGCCATTTACCGCCTTAGGTACATTTTTAGGTATCAAAGCAGCCGTTAAATTTAAGTTAGGTAAAGATGATTTAACCGGTATTAAAGTTGCCGTGCAAGGCTTAGGCAGTGTGGGTTATTCACTTTGTGAAAAATTACATGCCGCTGGCGCTGAGTTAATTGTAACTGATATTAATCAGCTTGCGCTCGATAAAGCCGTTGCAGAGCTAAATGCTACTGTTGTTGGTTTAGACGAGATTTATAGTCAAGATGTTGATGTATACTCGCCATGTGCATTAGGTGCGTCAATTAACGATGATAGTATAGCGCAATTAAAAGCCACAATAGTTGCCGGTTGTGCTAATAATCAATTAGCCGAGTCTCGCCATGATCATATGCTGACAGAAAAAGGGATATTGTATGCCCCTGATTATGTTATCAATGCCGGTGGTATTATTAACGTTGCGTTAGAAATTTATCCCGAACCCTATTGTGCTGACAGTGCAACAAAGTTAGTGGAAAATATTTACAACACCTTGATCACTGTTTTTGAAACTGCCGCGGCTAATAAGATGCCAACGGGTTTAATTGCCGATGAAATGGCACGTAATATTATAGCTAACGGGACGAAATAGCTTTAGATTGAGTTATTCGCTTTCAGTATACAATTAGTCCACACAATAAAAGCACCGAGAGGTGCTTTTATTTTATGGACAGTAAGTTATGCCATGATCACATGGATAGAAAGCATGGCGATCTTTCAGTTGATTTTATCAACACTTAGCCAACCAGGTTAAGTGTTGATGCTAAAAATAGGCTATAAGACGTTTAATAAAGCCTGCACTGGATGCAAGGTTACCTTGTTATCTAAGCGCTTTATTTGACTACGACATGAGTAGCCAGTAACCAATATTTGCTCCGTAGCCAAATCGGCTACTTTATTATGCCAACTCATTTTATACAGTGCTTTCGAGTTATCTAAATTAACTTTTTCATGGCCATAGGTCCCTGCCATACCACAACAGCCAACTGACACACTGGATAACGACAAACCAAAGTGTTGGAATATATGCTGCCACTGCCCTTCACTACCGGCTAATGCGGTTTTTTCCGTGCAATGAGCAAAGAGCTTGTAGTCTACAGAATTTTCGCTCTTAAACGCTTGTTCAATCACCCTGCTACTTTGTGATGCAATAATCGCTATTAGCCATTCATGTGCTAATTTGACCTCAAAATCGCCACGATTATTACCTAATACCTGGTTATATTCGTCCCTGAAACATAAGGCTAGTGAGGCGTCTAAACCCACCATAGGCATGTCGAGTTGATGAATCTGATTTAAAAATTCTGCCGTTGATTTAGCCGTTTTGGCAAACTTAGCTAAAAAACCTTTTACGTGTTGCGGCTTACCATTGGGCTTAAAGGGTAATAATATAGGTTCAAAACCAAGCTTTTTCACCAACAACATAAAGTCTTCAACCACTTTTGCATCATAAAACGAGGTAAATGGGTCTTGAACAATTAACAATGACTTCGCACGTTTATCAGCAGACAAACTTTTAAGTGCTGATAAATCAAAGGCAGTAAATTTATGCTTAGTAACCCTTTGCGCTAATGTTGGTGTCGACAATAAAGGCGTGTCAACATAGCCGATAGTCACTTGCGAGAATTTATCGTAAATATTAGATGCCAAAACACTATTGACTATTTTCGGAGCTTTAGCCATGACTGGCGTCATTAATTCTACATTCGCCACTAAGTGATCTTTTAACGGTCTAAAATATCGCGAGTGATAAAGGTTAATAAATCGAGCCCTAAAATCAGGTACATCAACTTTAATAGGACACTGACTCGCGCAAGCTTTACACGCTAAACACCCTTGCATGGCTTCCATCACTTCATGGGAAAAATCATCGTTTTCAACAGTTTTAAACTGACTATTGAAACGATTTTTCACCTTGTCTAATAATCTTTTTACCGACCAATGTTGTATGTTTTGCTCCAACGCTAGCACATCAACACCTTTAGATTCGACTAAGCGCAACCACTCTCGCATTAAGCCAGCTCGACCTTTGGGCGAATGCCTGCGATCTCGTGTTACCTTGCTTGAAGGACACATAGGGCTGTCTACATCATAGTTAAAGCACAAGCCATTACCATTACAGTCAAGCGCAGAACTGAAGGAGTCTTTTACCGTCACAGGTATTTGTCGGTCATAAAAACCACGCTTTTTGTCATCAACAGAAACTAGCTTGTCAGTGGAATGATAAGGCGTACAAATTTTACCTGGGTTCATTTTATTTAACGGATCAAAAGCGGCTTTGATCTTTCTTAATTCGGTAAATAAAGTCGCACCAAAAAATTCAGGGCCATATTCACTGCGATAACCTTTACCATGCTCGCCCCACATTAAACCACCATATTTAGCGGTTAATGCCACCACCTGATCTGAAATTTCTCTCAGTAAAAGCTCTTGCTCTGGATCGCACATATCCAATGCAGGTCTAACATGTAAAACACCGGCATCAACATGACCAAACATACCATAATGTAAACCATGGCTATCGAGTAACTGTCTAAACTCAACAATATAGTCAGCTAAATGTTCTGGCGGTACGGCGGTGTCTTCAGCAAACGCTAACGGCTTTTGACTCCCTTTGGTATTACCTAATAAACCAACCGCTTTCTTACGCATGCCATATAACTTGCCAATACTGGCTAGATCTGAGGTAACTTGATAACCAATAACACCGGTTTTGTTAGCTATATCTTTATCAAGCTCTACGCATAAGGCGCTAACTTGCTCGGCCAGACCTTCAACACTCTCGCCGTTGTATTCCACCATATTGATGCCGTCCATTACGGCGCCATCAACATCTTGCAACATATCGCTAACCAGTTGCCAAACAATATCTTGTTTAGCTAAGTTCAATACTTTACTGTCAATAGTTTCAACTGACGTCGCTTTAGCTTGCACTAGTCTCGGTGAATGACGTAACGCCGAGTCAAAACTGTCATATTTAATGTTAATCAGCGTTTTAGCTTTAGCTATCGGCGTTAGATTTAGTTTGGCTTCACAAACAAAGGCTAACGAGCCTTCAGAGCCAGTAATAATACGGCTTAAATCTACTATCGATAAGTCATCATTAAAAACATGTTCTAGATCATAGCCGGTGAGAAATCGGTTCAAGCGGGGAAATTTTTCTAAAATTAATGCGCGATTATCCCCACAAGACTTCAGTACTTGTTGCATCAGTTTTGCTTCAGTACTGTCTTGCTGGGCTAATGCCTGTGCTTGAGCAATAGTTTGGGGTTTTGTATTTAAAAATTCGCCATTCACTAATACGCTTTCAAGTGCTAAAACGTGGTTAGAGGTTTTACCATAAACTAACGAGCCTTGACCTGACGCATCCGTGTTAATCATGCCACCAATAGTGGCTCGGCTGCTGGTAGATAAATCAGGAGAAAAGAAAAAACCATAAGGCTTAAGATAATCATTTAATTGGTCTTTAATCACCCCAGCTTCGACTCTAACCCAATTCTCTTCGACATTTATCTCTAAAATACTATTCATATATTTTGATAAATCAAGCACGATACCCGGCGTTAAACTTTGGCCATTAGTACCCGTACCGCCGCCGCGAGCACTAAACTTTATCGCGTTAAATTGCGCTTCGCTGCCCAGTAGTGTCACCACTTGAATGTCTTGCTTACAGCGTGGATGCAGCACTAATTGTGGCAGTTGTTGATAAATACTATTGTCGGTGGCGTGCGCTAAACGTGCGCTATATTGAAAGTTTATATCACCGGTAAAATGTTTAGTCGCCAAGATTTTGGCAAACTCTTGATATAAAGGAGAAACTAACTCTTGAGGACTTAAGCGAGGTAACATAGGTGAAAAGTCTATTAACAATATTATGTGGTCATATTATATCACGGCATATTGTCAATTTGATCAGTTAACAAAAAAAGCCTAAGAACTTTTTTATCATCGTCATGATAAAAAGCACCTAGGCTTGATTCAATGTAAACGTAATGTAAATCTGCTCTACTTCAACTCAGCTTCAAGCAGCAGATTAGTACCCGTATAAACGGCTATTTACTTTTATTATGCTGTTCTGCTAAATATAACCAGGTAGGTAAAACAGTGTCAGGGTTCAGTGATAAACTTTCAATGCCCTTTTCAACTAACCATGCAGCAAAATCAGGGTGATCTGACGGACCTTGACCACAAATACCGACATATTTCCCACGTGCCTTACAGGCGTTAATCGCCATTTCTAACAAAATTTTAATCGCAGGATCTCGTTCATCAAACAGGTGAGCCACTAAACCAGAGTCACGGTCTAAACCTAAAGTTAATTGCGTTAAATCATTAGAGCCAATAGAGAAACCATCAAAGTAGTCTAAAAATTGATCGGCTAATAAAGCATTCGACGGTAATTCACACATCATAATAATACGCAGTCCATTTTCACCACGTTTTAAACCATGCTCTGCTAGAATATCAATAACTGCAGCGGCTTCGCCAAGGGTGCGAATAAATGGGATCATAATCTCAACATGGGTCATGTCCATGTCGTTACGTACGCGTTTAATCGCCTCACATTCAAGCGCAAAACAATCTCTAAAATCTTTCGATATATAACGTGAAGCACCACGGTAACCTATCATAGGATTTTCTTCTTCTGGCTCAAAACCTTCGCCACCGACTAAGTTTGCATATTCGTTTGATTTAAAATCAGACATACGCACAATCACTTTTTCTGGCGCATAGGCTGCAGCTAAAGTAGAAATACCCTCAGTTAGCTTAGCAATGTAAAATTCAACGGGGTTGTCATAACCGGCAATAATCTCGCGAATTTCTTCTTGAAGTTCTGCTGATTGTTCGTCAAAGTTCAATAGTGCTTTGGGATGAACACCAATCATTTTGTTAATGATAAATTCTAAGCGCGCCAAACCAATACCGGCATGTGGCAAACGAGCAAAGGCAAAAGCACGATCCGGGTTACCCACATTCATCATTATTTTTAATGGTAACTCTGGCATTGCATCCACTTCTGAAGTGGTAACGGTAAAGTCCAATTGACCTTGATAAATAAAGCCTGTATCACCTTCTGCACAAGAAACGGTTACTTCGTCACCTGTAGATATTTTACTGGTCGCATCACCGCAACCAACCACCGCTGGAATACCCATTTCACGGGCAATAATCGCGGCATGACAAGTTCTACCGCCACGGTTAGTCACAATAGCGGAAGCACGTTTCATAATAGGCTCCCAATCTGGATCCGTCATATCGGTCACTAACACATCACCCGGTAAAATTTTATCCATTTCAGCCAGCGAAGATAAAACTTTAGCTTTACCACTCCCTATTTTATGACCAATCGAGCGACCTTCACAAATAATGTTGGCGCTAGCTTGTAATTGAAATTGCTCCATCACATTAGCATTTTCACGGCTTTTAACTGTTTCTGGTCGCGCTTGTACAATGTACAACTTACCGTCTAGACCGTCTTTAGCCCATTCAATGTCCATAGCACGGCCATAATGTTTTTCAATCACTACCGCTTGCTTCGCTAATTCTTCAACTTCTTGGTCTGTAAGAGAGAAAGTATCTGATTGCGCTTGGTCAATATCAACAATTTCAACTTGTTTACCGTGTTCTGGATTATCAGCGTAAATCATTTTAATGGCTTTACTACCAATATTGCGCCGTACAACCGCAGGTTTACCTTTTGCTAATGTTGGCTTATGAACATAAAATTCATCAGGGTTAACCGCGCCCTGCACCACCATTTCGCCTAAACCATAGCTTGACGTAATGAAGACTACATCTTCAAAGCCTGATTCAGTATCAATAGAGAACATGACACCACTAGAAGAAATATCACTGCGCACCATACGTTGAATGCCCGCAGAAAGCGCAACACCACGATGGTCATAACCTTGGTGTACACGGTAAGAAATAGCACGGTCATTAAACAGTGAAGCAAATACGTGTTTAATCGCGATCATTACCGCGTCTAAACCGCGAACATTGAGGAAAGTTTCTTGTTGGCCAGCAAAAGAAGCGTCGGGCATGTCTTCAGCGGTTGCTGATGAACGTACGGCAAATGAAGCGTCATCGGCAAAGCCACCGGCAAGTTTTGCATAAGCTTTTTCAATGTCTTGCTGCATATCGGGTAAAAATGGCGTCTCAATAACCCATTGACGAATTTTACCACCACACTCAGCTAAGGCATTAAGATCACCCACATCTAAATCATCTAACAGCTGATAAATTTTGTCGTTCAGGCCGCTTTGTTCTAAAAATTCATTAAAAGCAAATGAGGTAGTTGCAAAGCCACCCGGCACTTGCACACCAACATTTGAAAGGTTAGAAATCATTTCACCCAATGATGCATTTTTACCGCCTACGCGATCCACATCATTCATACCTAAATTTTCATACCAAAGCACATATTCTTGCACGACAACATCTCCATCAAATTAATAAAATTTAAGAAAGCAATTTTAAAATAATCTAGTAACCCGTAAACAGAAAATAGCCTAAAAATAGCTTTCTTAACGCTTTTATCAAAGTATGTTTCATTAAATGGTGTATTTCACGCTGCAGACATTTTACACTGCTAACCTTGAAACTAAAGCACTATTTGCAAGTTTTCACTCGGGACGATTGCATTATCCCCTATTCATCACAGCAAAATATATAGGATTAACTATGCGAGCAGCTTTTTATATTTCTGACGGTACAGCGATCACTTCTGAAGTTTTTGGTCATGCCTTATTGTCACTTTTTCCAATGGAATTTGAACACGACACCATTCCTTTTGTAGAAACTAAGGAAAAAGCACTTGAGGCTTGCAAGCGGATAAATAAAGCGGCAAAGCGAACTGGCGTACCGCCACTGGTTTTTCATACCTTCGTTAATCCAGATATTCGAGAGATTATCGACGGCTGCGACGGCATTATTTATAATTTTCTCGAACACTTTATTGCGCCACTTGAACAACAGCTTGGTCTTCAAGCTAAACCCAAAGCCCATAGAACACATAGCATTCATGAGAATAGTTATGACTATCGCATCGAGGCGGTTAACTATTCTATGGCAAATGATGATGGTTCAAATGTCACTAACTATGAGCATGCTGACGTAATACTGGTGGGTGTTTCCCGCTCAGGTAAAACACCAACAGCGCTTTACTTAGCCCTGCAATACGGTATCAAAGCAGCAAACTACCCATTTACTGACGATGATATGGACGAACTTAAAATACCCGATTTTTTAAAAATGCATAAAAAGAAACTCTTTGGTTTAACCATAGATGCAGAACGTTTAGTTGATATTCGCGATGGTAGAATGGCCAATACTAAATACTCATCAGCGCGGCAATGTCGCATGGAAGTAAGAGAAGTTGAAAAACTATATAAACAAGAAAAAATTCCATTCCTAAATACCACTAAGCTGTCTATTGAAGAAATAACCGCAAAAATATTATCGAAAACAGGTCTTCAGCGCTATAAATATTAGCTTAAGAGCATTTAGTTATATAATAAAGGTAGAAAGCGGTTCACTTAACCCACTATTTTCGTTATGTTAGCGCGATATTATTATTGCGCTGCATAGCTATATGCAGGCTAACAAGTATTTGATAGCCCATGACCATAAAAACTGATGAATTTAGAACCACATTAATTGACAATTTAGTTTCTCCTGCTGAACTTGCTCAACAGATCCCACTTGACGATGAAACCGCGAATTTTATTATCAATAGCCGCAAGGATATTGAAGCCATTATTAAAGGTGATGATAAACGTTTACTGGTCATTATTGGCCCTTGTTCTATTCATGATACTGATGCGGCAATAGACTACGCTAAAAAATTAAAAGTCTTGCAAGAAAAATATGCTGATGACTTATTGATTGTCATGCGAGTGTATTTTGAAAAACCCCGCACAACCGTAGGTTGGAAAGGTTTAATCAGCGATCCTGATTTAGATAAATCGTTCCAAGTCGCCAAAGGACTCAATCTAGCACGTAATTTGTTACTGCAAATTAATAAATTAGGCTTAGCTGCCGGCACTGAATTTTTAGATATGGTCACTGGCCAATATATTTCCGATTTGATCAGCTGGGGCGCTATTGGCGCACGTACCACAGAAAGCCAAGTGCATAGAGAACTAGCTTCTGCGCTTTCTTGCCCCGTTGGCTTTAAAAACGGTACCGATGGCAATATTCAAATTGCGGTTGACGCCATTAAAGCGGCCAGTGTTCCGCATGTACTTTATTCGCCAAATAAAAGTGGTCAAATGTGTATTTATCAAACCCATGGCAACCCTTTTGCTCACGTTATTTTACGCGGTGGTAAAACACCTAACTATCAAGAAGAGTATATCAAGGCCACATGCGAAACCTTGACTAAATCAGTATTAGCAGAAAAAGTGATGATCGATTGTAGTCATGGCAATAGCTATAAAGATCATAATAAACAAATGGACGTAGCACAGTCACTGGCTGAGCAAATACAAGCCGGTAATCAATCAATATTTGGCGTGATGATTGAAAGCTTTTTAGTTGAGGGTAATCAAAAAGTTGTTGCCGAGCAACCGCTTGTTTATGGACAAAGTATTACCGATAAGTGTATTAACCTAGATACTAGTGAAGATATTCTCAGTGTTTTAGCAAATGCGATTAAAACAAGAATGTTATAGTGAGTATTTTACAAAAGTCAGTTAAGCCTTTGACTTAATGCTTGGCTGCTTGCTTAGTAAATGCTTCTAGTACTTTCTTATTCATAATCTGCCTATCCTAAACCCTAGTTGGGTATAATGATAGGCAGTTACACAGATTTTGTTACCGACTTCTTTTTAAGTAATTCAAGCCTTATATTTAATTAAACAACACTTAAAATATAAGGCAATTACATCGACTGCACATTGTTTATTAATAACTCGCCGCACTTTATGCTCTTATAAATAATTACCCTGTGCATCAAGTGCATTGACCCGCAATGTATCAGGATTTGAGTCAGTCGCATCAGGTATCCACTTACCCAAGCATTCTCTGTCTTCAACACAAGGATCTGTTAGTACTGCCAGAAAAGCCAACAACTCTTCGACCTGAGTATCGGTTAAACTAATATCATCAATACTAGTTATACCATTCACTCTGTTGGCCACAAGCTTATCAATCGCAAGTTGAGTGTTAGTCACCATATCAACCGCTTGAATATTGGGAGCTAATTGAGAGAAGTCATAATTGTTCAATTCTTGTTGTGGATTTAAATGCGTGCGTATCGCTTGTTGAAGTGTTGCTGATCCTCCTGCATGCCCCCAAGGGCCTGTCGCAGTAACATTTAGTAGCGAAGGCGTTCTAAATGCATATTTATCTTTTTCATCTCGCGTTTCACGGAATCGACCAAAGTCTTCCGTGCCAAAATCACCATCACCTTTACCTCGTCCTATCTGGGCCATACCAATGACATGAAAACTCTCATCTGTGAAAAAATCGCCTGAATGACAAGAGCTACAGTTTGCACCACCATCTTGACGAGTATTAAAGAATAGTAATGCGCCACGTTTAGCTGCATCACTCATTGCAGAATCAACACCTTGCACATATTCTTTCCAAGGTGTTTCAACAAAAACCTGCGAACTTTCATACTCACCAATCGCAGCAGTAATATTATCAAACGTAATTAATTCTTCTGCTGTGCCATCAGGAGTCGAAAAGGCTTTTTTAAATTCCGCTAACCAGTAATTAACAATTAACTTTCCACCTAAAGGATTACCATAATCACCTAAACGTTGTTCTAAATTTTCTCTAACTTCAGTATTATTTGTCCGATCAAATGTGGTGAAATTTTTCATTTCTTCTTTTGATGTGACCGGAAACCTGGCTTGAGCCACCACTAAATTTACACCCGAATTACTATCAACTTCACCAAAAGAAACATCGGGTGTGCGAATTCCTAAACCATCATTACCGCCCAATTTAGGCGTTTTCCCTAAGCTTTCAACTCGACCATCATGAAATAAAAAATTATCCCATAAAGCGATATTAAAGATTGTCGGTGCGTTTCTAGGCACCGTGGGACCGCCATCAAAATGTTCACCATTTGTACTATGAAATCGACCAGGACCTAACAAATCAACCACTTCAGCATCAACACCGATCGGTAAAACAAGATCATCACCACCACCTAGCATAGGATGGTGACAGGTCACACAGGCAGAATCGAGATCACCGCCTAAACTTTTCGTAAAAAAGAGTTTCATACCTAACTGAGCTTTAGGTTCCTCGATATTAGGTAATGTTCTTCCTGTACTAGGGTCTCCTGTCAAGTTTTGTGTAACAATGATGGCTCTAATATCCGCATCTAGGGTCGATGCAACTGGGTCAGGTGGAGGGATTAAAACCTTTTCAGGCTCTTTATCATTACAACCAGCTAAAAGTATTGATAGCACAAGAAACAAGGAGTTGTTTTTTAGGCGTGTTTTGTTTGTAAAACGATTTATTATTAAACGAAATTTATGTGTATGATTCATATTGAGTTCTCGACTTCTATTAAATATTATTATTTATTTATTTATTTATTTAATTTAAATTGTAATTAACTATGAATTAGTTAATTACAAACCTATCGACGATTTTATAAACTACCATGAGATATTTCAGGCTGTAAAATAGGCTGATGTTCATGGGTATGGGTATTGCTATTGCTTTGCACGTAAAAATGACCCACCATTTGCATTGAAAAGTGATCCACCCTAGCAGTCACATTATTTCATTCTATTGCTAGCTGTTTCTAGTTATTTCTAGTTGTTTTTTTTGAGCTGATTCTTTAAATCGGTAACTATCACTACCTGTTTCGATTATATGACAGTGATGAGTTAGCCTATCGAGTAGTGCCGTTGTCATTTTTGCATCGATAAGCATTAAATTATGGTTAATGTGATATTCATCATTTAGTTTTGAGGCTTTTAAGTGGAGATATATTGGCGTTTTAAGCCTTAATACAGGCTACTTCTTAACTGTTCAATATGATGAACAAGACAATACAGTTGCCATTGAGTATTCACGTTTTTTTGTCCGCGCAACGTGAATTAATTCATGCCTTTATTGACGATAATATTTCCAAATACAGGTTGAATTGCCCCTAATCGCTTGCTGTATTGTCGTCGTCCAATGGGACTGTCTATTTTTACCTTCATTCGGTCGCTATGACTGATTTTTTGACTCTTACCTAGTAAAAATTGTACTTGTCGACCCGTCGATTTAGGTGGTTTTCGCATACATTGCTTTCGTAGTGGACAGGTGCAACAGTCTTTTAAATACCTGGTGAATAGGCGCCTGCGCCGCCTTTATCGTTTTGATATCACTGTTCAAAGCCCGATAAATCAAGGTGATTATCAACAATATACGCAAGCGCATATTCAAAAGTGCCAGGGATTATTTGTTGAGAGAAATCAATGGGAATGAACTTACTTTGACAGGATAAATCAGATTGGTAGTTCGCCATAACATTTTACTGTTGGGGGAATAATATCTATTAGCTCACAGAGAAAGCGATGATAAAGTTCAAAAAAAAACAATACAGCAATAAGAAAAAGAACATAAAAACGTTCCTTTTGGAAAAACCCTACAGCCTCAATACCGCGTTAAGGGGCAAATAATAGTTGGCTAAAATGTACTAAGAACGAGTGTTAGCCAACAATTATTTGTCCTGCTTGAATGGCTTATGACTGAGTCTGTACCCACCATGCTTTTTAATTATTTGAACAATACAACCAATTAAAAAGTATCCTAAAAATTGACCTGAAAGAAAAAGTATCATTTTTGGTGCAAAATCAGTTTCTTCACTGAAAAAACTTAGCACGAACATTGCTGGAGCAGCCACTACTTTATATCCAGGTAATAACACTGGAACCATGTAGTAATTAAATAAAAAACAACATAGTCCAATTGCAACACCAACAGCCCCGAATATTGAGGAATACTTATAATTTAACATCAATAATATCGACTCATACCAACGCCTAATTAACGGGAAAAAATAGTTGGCTACAATTAGCGACGAAGGAACAAAAGCCAACTTTTTTTTGTGTATTTATTGTTAGACCTGTTGCAGATTTAAAAAATAACTAAAGAAGCCGCTACCTTTTTTATAACCCAAAGATTCATACAAAGCTTGAGCATTTACATTGTCTTCTGCTGTTTGAAGTGCGATACCCTTAGCATTCGTGCTTTCTGCAAAAATCTTTGCGGCTTCCATTAATTTTTTTCCTACGCCTAACCGTCTTGCTGACTCAGAAACATAAAGATCATTTAAAACCCAACTACGCTTCGCTGAAACAGAAGAAAAATTTGGATAAAGCTGTGTAAAACCTAAATAAGTGCCTGTGTTATCTATTGCGTAAAATATAACAGATTCACTATGCTTGATTCTTTCAGATATAAACTCTTTTGCTACATCTAAATTACTATCCTGACTATAAAAAACACGATATGAATTAAATAATGCACTCACTTCATTTACATTTTCAAATTTCGCTCGATTTACAACAATGTTCATTTTTACTCCTGAAGGTCTAACGCCTTACTAAGCGGCGCGCAATAGTGGGCTAAAATCACCAGGAACGAGCGCTAGCCAACTGCTTAGCGACCCCCTGATTAACTTTGTTATATTACAATCACTTAAAGACTAATAAGGTGACCATATAGTTTATTTCGAATTGGCCTTTTAACTAAATAAATAGACCCATTACTTTTCATTTCTTTAATTTTGGTAAACGGAATATAGTCAGGAATTAAGGTAAAATAATTAATGTTACTTAAATCACCGTATTGAATGCTATTTACCACAGAATATTGCCATTGATAGAAAAATTTTCCGTAGACTATGGCTACGCGATCATCACTCACGCGGACAATTTTAGCTAATTTATATTTGTTCTTACGCTCTAGTTTATCTTCGATTAACCTCATATCTAAAAAATAAATGTCATTAACTTGAGGGTTTAAAATAAATACTGAGGCTTCTTCTTGCTCAGTTTTATGCTCATCATACCTTTCGTAACCAAAATATATAATTACAAGTAAGCCAAAAAATAATAAGAGTGTATTAAAAGAAATTGATAATTTGGGTATTCGTGATTCTGTTTCTGAGGCATGTGCCACTTTAATAATTCCTTTTAAAGTTGAAGAGCTAACGTTGATTAAAACGACAATGTTCATTGTGCAATAAAATCACCAGTATCTTTATCTTTTACTTCTATTGTAACCGCTGGAACGAATTCTTCTGTACAAGCAACATCACTAGAATCATCATTTGAATCGTTACAAGCTGCCAAAGCAATAGTACAGATTAGAATTAATTTTAAAACACTAACTTTCACGTTAAAACTCCTTGTAAACATAACGCCCAAATAAGGGACTGATCATTGTTGGCTATAATGTGAAGTGAAGCGCAGCGGAACTGAGTTAACTGTTAGTAGTCCCGCTTAATTTTTTTATAGGCTTTTAATTTGTAGTTAGCCCGCCATCAACATTCATAATGGTGCCCGTTATCCAACGAGATTGATCTGAAGCTAAAAATACGGCAGCCCCCGAAATGTCATCAACCTCACCAAGGCGACCCAATGGATAAATAGTTTGGACCATTTCAGAAAATTTATCTTTTCCCTCCTCTGATAGCCTATCAATATTTTCCTTAACTAGTGCCGTATTGACAGTTCCGGGTGCAATTGCATTTACACGAACTCCAAGAGGACCAGATTCATAAGCTAATGATTTTGTGAATGCATCCATAGCTCCTTTGGATAAGGAATAAGCTGTTGATGGTCGGCCAGGTAGCATGCGATGAGAAAAGTATGACGATATATTTATAACCGCGCCTTTTTTCGCGGCAAGCGCATCAAATAGTAATTGAGTAAAAAAATAAGGCGACTTCACATTAAGGTTTAGGTGCATGTCTAAATCAGACATGCTGGTTTCCGTAAATGGATTGAAACGCGCAATTCCTGCATTGTTTACCAAAATATCTATTTCTGGCCATTTATTAAGAATGTCTTCAGCCGCTTTCATTACCGCAGGAAGATTAGATAAATCTACAGCCAAAAAATCGACATTTACACCATATCGGGATAAATAATCTGCTGCTTTGTTAAGTTTCTCTTGATTTCTAGCAATAAGTAGAAGATTTGCGTTATTTTCTGCAAAGGCTTTAGCTATGCCAAAGCCGATTCCATCACTACCACCTGTTATTATCGCTAATTTATTTAATAACACTGTTATCTCCTTGTGCCTATCGCCAAGTTAAGCGACTAAGTAAAATTTTGTATCATGTAGATACGACCACAACAAGATTAACTAATGATTATATGAATATCATTAACATAGGATAACGACATTATAAATTTCTCTTTAACCTAGATAAGCTAACAGGCGTAATACCAATATATGATGCTAACATATTGTCTGGCAGTCGATTAACAATCTCAGGGTGCTGCTCTTTTAATCGTTCATAACGTGATCTGGCATCCAAAGTAAGAAATTCCCATTCTCGGATGAATTTAACATCCGCCAATTTTTGTGCAAACGGCAAACAAAATTTTTCCCACAATAACTCTCGCTCGAAAACATTTTTGAAAACTTTAAATTTCCACTCAAGCACTTCAACAGGCTCAATAGTTTCAATTACAAAAATAGAAGGTTTATCCTGAGCTAAACTAGCAACTGGAAATACTAGCTCACCTTCTGAAAAAAAAGCTTTATTAAATTCATTACCATTTTTATCTATATAATAAAGTCGTAAAACGCCCTTAGTTATCCACCACACATTTACCCACTGGTATCCTATCGGAACTAACACTTTTTTGGGTACATAAGATTTTTTAATTGCCGTTTTTGATAAGGAATTTATCGACACAATAGGTAAAGATGGTAGGGTGTTTTTTAAATAACCGATCAGATCTTTGCTCAAATTTACAGCCATATTTTTAAAACTCTTTATTACGCAATAAGCCTACACCCTGTTAACAGGCAATAAAATTGTTGACTAAAATAAGCGACGAATGAGCAAAAGCCAACTGTTGTGTCCTTTTTTAACAGCTTGTTATACGTTTTACACAGGTACTTTACTTGCTTTAAACATAACAAAGCCACGAGATAAAAAAATACCCCTAAAAGCACCATAGAGCAAACTAAGTAATACAATGAATATATGCTCATTTACTATGGATAATTCTCTAGCAACAGCAAAGCCGACAAAATATTTGGTAAAGAAAATAGCCATCATGAAGAACAGAGGAAGCCAACTACCAGGAATTGTTAATTTATTACTTTGAACAGAAAAGCTAACTAGCCTAGGGTAAGCTAGTTTTAAACCTAAAACTAAAGTTGTGAATAATCCCATCCCCCATAAACTCATAGTTAAGACGGAAAATCCAAAAACTGACGAGACACCAAAAAAAGAGAAAATGATCATTACAATGGGTAATATGAAAACAGTTTTAACTTTTACAATCCGCTCCTTACTTTGAATAAAGCTCAAAACAAGCAAAGTAAAAAAAATTGCAAAAACCCACGTTGGTGTATGACTAATTAACGCTGACAACAGCTATATCCTTTTGAAACGTATAACGCCAAAATAACAGGCTAAAAATAGTGGGCTAAAATGGAGCTGAGCGAACAGCTCGCTGTATTTAGTCCTGCTTAATTGGCTTGTTATAAGCCACTAGCCCAACATTATTTTTAGGCTTTAAACCAAACAAAAACCTTAAAAAATTTGATGGTTTAATAATAAACCAACAAATTACGCTGGTAACTAAAAATGATAAAGCGAAAAGAGAAATAACCTTTAACGATATTGGCGCTTGCCATGTGATGACATAAAAGCCTATCACCACAATTACGGTTTGATGGAAAATGTAAAAAGGATAGATTAACTCGTTACTAAGGCTTAACCATTTCGGTGTTTTTGTAAAATACAACTGCGCATAACCTAAGATGGTTAAAAATGCAGACCATGCAACTAAACAACAAACCAACCACCAAATAGACCAACGCATATCCAGTGACATGTATTCGCTCAAGTCAGGGGAATAATAATACGAATAAAAGAGTACAGAGCTTAAGACTAACAACATTAAATTATAAAATCGTTGGTCATATATTGCTTGCCAAATAACCTTGCTGCGAACAAAAAGCATACCTGCAATAAAAAAGAAAAAATAGAAAGCTGAAGAAGATAGATTTTCTATCTTTTTATCTTCACTTGGAAAAGTTAACGAAAAATACACTTTTATTATTATTAGTAATATTACGAGTAAATACAGCCCTATTTTGTGTTTTGACAACTTTTGTAGAAAGTTAATTATTGATGTACCTAAAGACGAGCTAAATAATTTATTTAGTGGGATAGCAAGCAAGAAAAACACAAAGAGATACTCTATAAACCAAAGGTGATTAGTTTCGAATTTTAATGCAAGCGCTGGATACTCTTGCCAGTATGATTGCATATCAACAATATTTTCAATGTAAATTTGTGGAGGAATCACTAACAAAGAGCCAATCAAAAGGGGAATAAATAACCTTAAAAATTTATCTTTGATAAATTTCACTACCGTTACTTTTGATAGCAAGATAACAGAGCCAACACCTGAAATGAAAAATAGGACTGGCAATCTAAATTGCTCAAAATACACCATAATATCATCGAGCACCTTGCTCGAATCGTTATTCATAATGTGCCAATTATCTCCATTAAAAGGCATGCACACATGATGAAGGAATACTGCGAAAATCAATATCACCCGTAACCAATCTAACTCGGATAACCTTACAGTGTTTTTCAATTCCATTTGATAACCTTAAAATTTAGCAGATACCACAACCTATGTGGCTTATAACGCCCCATTAAGAGGCTTTTAATTGTTGATTAAAGTGTGAATCAAAACCGAGCAAACTATTAGCAGTCTTCGTTAAACGGCTTGTGATGCGATCTGGTTACAGACGAATTTTCCATCTAGCTGCGCCGCTCTCTAAGATCAGTAATGATTTGATTGGTAATTTTCCATTCACCCTTCACTTTCTCTACAACGAATGTGAATGCAATCTTCCTATTCGTTGAACCTGCGGATGATCCCCGATCACTCTCAATCCGACCATATACTACTCCTCCAGAACTACCAATGTACCTCCTAGAGATCGGCCTATAAGAATTAGCCTCTGTCTTAGAAACCTCCTTATCGAACTCTGGAAATAATTTATTGCTTAAAAAAACCTCCAATTCTTTAGAGCCTCGGAAAGAGCGACCAAATGCATTTGTCCACTCTGCATCCTCTGAGTGTACATTTGCTACGCCTTTCGCATCTTGTGCCGACCATGCTTTCCAAAAACTGTTAATTAGCTTATCAATAGAAGCTTTATCTGACTTAACTGCTGGACGCCCACTAACATGATACGGCAGAGGTGAGTAATATTCTGCACTAGCGGTTAATGACACTAATAAAATACAAATTCCAAAAACTACTTTCATGGTGATACTCTCTTATTTTTTGCATAACGCCGCAATAAAAGCTGAGCGTTAGCGAACCTAGCCCACGGCTTTTTGTGGGCGATTTTGATTGCCTTGTTATACATATTAGTGCTCATGCCCATCTTTTTCTGTTGGTTTCAAGTCTGGGAATTTATGCGTTGCAAATACGGCATGACAACTAGCGCACGACTCATTCATTTCAGAAAAATAAAAGTTTATTAGCTCTGGCTTTTTACTTTGTGCAGCATGTTCAAGCATTCCTGCAAGATAATGAAACCTCTGATCTTTTGCAATAAATTCAGATGGTAATACTGAATGCAATTCTTTTACTTGGCTTTCCGTTAGGCTTTGTTTCAATATATAACTATTCTTTATTTTTTTTGCCGTAGTTTCGATTTCGCTCCAGTTTCCAGAAATGTATGCGGGGATGATAGACATCATTCCATCCTGTAATGCTTTCATTTCTTCAGATAATAGATTCCGCAAATCAGGAGAAAGCGCCTCTACTCCAGAAGCCTTTACGTGTTCTTTATGTTTATGTACATCTTCTGCATAACTCATTGCTGGTGATAGGATGGCTAAGAGTGCGATGCTAATAAATATTTTCATATGAGTCTCTGTTCAACTTGATTGTATAACGCCTACCACACCAGAAAACCAGGAGCATAGCGAGTGGCTTTTCTGAGTGCTGGCGTTTGTTATGTGGCACGGATTAACTTACGCCCTGACTTCTTTGTAAGGCTAATGCGGATAATGCAAGGTCACCCAGAGCGTGGCCACGGAATATAAATGCAGTTCGGTCACTATCACTCTCGCGCCCACTAAACTTACCCAAAACCAGTCCAGACAAGTCACCCGTTATATATTCAGATGGAGCCAATTTATTCGGTAACGATGCTTCCTGTTTCAAGTCATCAATGACGATTCGATTAATAGCAGAGAACTGTTCTTTATCCCAGGGAGCGCCGAGGTCAGTAATAGCTGAGAATGATCCGGGCTTTAAGCAGTTTGCATCCAGAAACGGAACTAAGCCAGCCGAGTAGGTAACAGAACTCACAATTAGGTCTGCCCCTTTTATCGCCTCTTCGCCTGTCGCACATCGTGTAGGTTTAAGCGACATGCTTTCGGCTAATTCGCAGAGGCTATCCATGTTGGCTTGGCCTCGACCGAATACTCGAACCTTCTCAAGAGGAAACATATCAGCAAAAGCCCTCAAATGGCTTTTAGCTTGCACGCCGCATCCAATAAAAGCAGCTACAGTTGAATCTTTTCGGGCCATATGTTTTGCGGCGACTGCACTCAATCCAGCAGTTCGCACGGCGGTTATCCAATTTCCATCGAGAATCGCGACGGGAAGACCCGTTTCACTATCCAGCATTGTTACTAGCCCGTTTATTTGAGGCAGATTTTTCTCAGAATTACGAGGATTTAATATTACGGTCTTAACAGCCAGATATGGTGGATCATCGGCCGCTGCTAATGCGGCCATCATGTATCGGCCATCCTCGGGTAATATCACGGCTTTTGGCGCACTCCATGCCGACTTATTTTCACAGCCAATAATTAATTTTTCGATACTATGAATGACATCGGTAGTTGAAATATTTAGTCCGGAGAGCATCTCTTCTGATAGGTAAGGAATAGATTTATTTGTATTCATAGCGATTGATTTCCTGTTTCTTAGGGAATTTCAGGTGTTTGTGCCAACGTCTCATTAAGAGGCTAAAAATTGTTTGCTAAAATGTGTAGCGAAACGAAACCAAGCAAATTGTTTTTAGTCCCGCTTAATTGGCTTGTTAGCAGTAAATTTGCTCCAAAGCATATCTGATTTTTTTTGCAGTTCAGAGTCCCAAAGTGACAACTCTAATTGATATATACCTTTATCATTAACCGAGCAACCAAATAACTGAAGATGTTTACTTCCATCAAAGGATTTATAACCGTCATCAGAATCAATGACTTTGTCACCAACTTGTATTTTTTTACTTTGCTTTAAATGAGCATACTGCGCATTGTATAGTTGATATAGCTTTTGAAATTCGTCATTACATAAAGCAGAGATTTTAAATTTCTTTTTAGCGGTTATTGAATATATAGATGTGTCTGATTCAATGATTTGTATAGTTAAATTATCAAAGTTCTTTGCAGCTTCAATGTTGCTAGTTTCTAGCTTTAAAATTCTCGTCGGGTATTCATTTGAGGCAGCATCTAAGTAGTGAAACAGCCAACTGTATTTTTTCCGTTTAAAGTTCTTATTATATTTATTTACTACTGTTTTTCTTAATAGACTGATTAATTGCATCTACTTGTGCCTGTTTTCTGTTACGGCAATTCACCCTATCTTGGGCATGACCTTGTTCGCATTTTGATGAAGCACCTTTACTGTCTATTACAGCGGAGGTTCCCGAATAAATTGCATCAAAAACATCATTACCTGTTTGAATAGTCCCACACGCAGATAGAAGAAAGGTTAAAATTATAATTAAAGACTTCATGCTTACTCAACTCCTTTGATAAATATAGACGCCTCATTAAGAGGCAAAAAATAGTTGGTTAAAATATGCAACGAAGGAGCAAAAACCAACTGTTTTTTGTCCTTGTTTAATTTCTTATGTTTCACTTACTCAGGATTTCCTTTAAATCATCGGGAATAGGCATTGGCTTCAATGGATTAACATTGGCTCCGCCTGTATTCCCTGTAGGAACCCAAATATTGGAAAACAATACTGAAGCTATTATTCTGGATATCTGCCCAAATACCTCTCTTAAATTGTGCTTTTTTAAACCAACTTTAAGCATCCACCAGTGGGATTTCGTATGAGGTATTATATAGCTCTGACCAAGAATATGGGCTCGCTCTAAATGGTAAAAAGCAGAATCAAGCTCCTTTAGTTCATAAAAATGAATAGCTTCATCCATTTCTAAACAGTAAGCATTTTTTAATTTTTGTCGCATAACTTGACTCATCTAATTCTTATTAAAGCTCTGAAAATTATAAAGTGCTTCATACTACGCATGCAAACATAGCGCCTAAATAACAGGCTAAGTAACAGTTGGCTAAAATTGTGTAGCGAAGCGAAACGTAGCCAACTGTTACGTGTCCTTGTTAATTTTCTTGTTATGGTGCTGGGTTAAACCTCAACGTGCCTTTGTTTTTTCTTTTGCTTTACGGTATGTTTCTGCTGAACTCTGAGCTAAGACGTGGGCTTTGTTAAAAGCATTACTTGCTGTCGTTTCAATATTTGGCGTAACTCCTGTACCTTCCCAATTGGTTTGAGTGATAGGATTAATAGCACGACCTGTAGGAACATTAATACTAAAGTATTTATTTACTTCTATCGGTCCACCCGGATTTGCACCACCGCCTGTATTTTCACCTACAATTGTTGCCCTTTTACGAGTCTTAAAGTTATAAGCAAACTCTTCAGCACCAGAAAAAGTATATTTACTTGTTAAAACAAATAACGGCACATCAGGCATACGTTTACCCGGTAATTCATCAAGAGTCCAAAACTCCTGAGTTCTATCACCTTTTCTCCAATATAGACTATTTAAATGAGTCTTTTCACCAAAAAAGTAACTGCAAATATATTGCACCATTTCAGGTGAGCCTCCATCATTTTTTCGTAAATCAAAAATAATGGCATCCGTATTTTTAATAAGTTGTAATACGCCATCAACTGTTGCTTTTGCTGAATCGAAACCACTAAAATATCGGAAATCAACATACCCTACATTACCTTCTAGTATTTTAATTTCTTTAAAGCCATAGTTCTCTTGTTGCTCCTGCTTTAAATATTCCAAATGCGGATTATTTGTTTGTTCTTGCTCTGAATGGGCTTTTTCAGGCTTGTTAACTCGAACTTCCATGTGTTTATCGTGGTTTATGTGTTGTAAATCTAAAGTTAATTTTGTTGCAAATTTATCAGCATCAATAATCTTATTATATTCCCCTGTTTTTAATTGCTTTTGAATATAAGTAGCATTTTTCTCTGCAACTTCAGGAAAAATGTAATTTTCAATAATGATCTGAGAAATACTTTCAACCACTTCTTTACGTTGTTCCGCATTTATTTCAAGATTTGTTGATTGAGCAATCGAAGAAAATATTACGATTGAAAGTAAAACTGATATTAATTTAAATAACCTAAGATGAGGTATTGAGTAGAACATGCAACTTCCTTATTAGATGGTGAGATATAAAGCACCATAACGCCCTGTTAACAGGCAAAAAATAGTTGGTTAAAATTAGCGACGAAGGAGCAAAACCAACTGTTTTTTTGTCCTTGTTGAATTTCTTAGGCATATATTACACCTACCCTAATTGTTATTAAATTCTAATTCCATTTGCAAAGCTGCAATTAGGGAAGAAAGAATAACGATCAACGGGCTTAAGCTCAATAATATTTATTTTACTCACTTTATCTGATTCAACTTTTTGTTCTATTTCGAAGTAAAACCACCATCTTTCGTTTGTGGATGTTAACTCGATGTAAGGATAACTTCTAATTTTCCAGCTTCCTTTGAGGTGATCCGTTCGTGCATTAATTTTATTAGTAAAAGATAATCTATAAGTATTGTTTTTATTTAAATGAAGGTTCACCAAGATATCGCAATTATGGCTTTCATAATTATTCGCAAGATCTTGAATAGCGATTCTATCTTTTTGTTTTACTCCATCAGGAAGCAAAAACAAACCTACACTATTTTTGCTATACCAATGATTACCTGAAACAAGGGCTTCTACATTAGGAATAGCCCAGTCTATATTAGAAAGTGAATTTATTAATAGATCTAGAGTTTTATCACCTTTAATAAATGGCGAATAAAGTAGGGTTGATTGGCTAATTGTTTCAGGGAAAGCAAGAGTATTAGTAACAACTTTAAAAGTAGACTCTTCTAGTTTTGAACTGATTTTTTCTATTTCAGTATCTGACAAATAGCGAGTATATAAATGAACTTCTGTAGAAGAACAAGCCAAAAGAGTAATACTAAGTAATATAACACTCAAAAATTTCATTCAAACGCATCCCTAAGAATATGCCTAACGCCACGTTAAGCGGCAAATAATAGCTGGCTAAATGTGTGAGGCACGAACAACAGCCAGCTGTTATTTGTCCGTTTGAACGCCTTGTTAGGTTTAAAAAAGCGTAATAGAAAAATAACCTGCACCAAACCCTAAACAACCCATAGAAGCGCCACGGATGAATTTCAACATTTTAGATATTTGATAAACATCCTTACCTTTAAGTAAAGAGTCCACAATATGATCTTGCCCAATAACAGCAAAAAATATTGAAAGCCCTAATGAAGCCATTGAAACATATACTGCTTCCCCTACGGCAACTATTTTTAGTTGTATAAGGAAAATTATTACTCCAATTACTGCCGACGAAAGCCATGCATACTGCTTTAGTAACTCAAAGTGTAATTCCGTTGTTAAGGTTTCATTCTTTTTTTTGTTTTCGTCAGCTATGTCAACTTCAATATTATCTGCTTTTACTGTGTCCATAATTAAAATACTACTCCGGTGTATGATTTGAAACCTAACGCCTAATTAACAGGCTAAAAATAGTTGGTTAAAATAAGCGACGAAGGAGCAAAAACCAACTGTTTTTTGTCCTTTTGAGTGACTTATATTTTGACTACACTGCATCTATCTTTTTAAAATAACTCTTCATTAGATAAATAAAAGAAATTATGGGGACTACAGCCAACAATGGAAGCCAAGGCGTAAGTTTTGTTATTGCTTCGAGCGCAATAGCCAATCCGATACCTATACCTCCAAGTAGTGCAACTAACGGCACAAGAACAAAAGCGATCTTCAAATCCTGTTTGGCACTATTTTTTTCTCTAACTTCTACAACTTCACTCATTAGTAAACTCCATGTAAGAATAAAAATATAACGCCCCACTAAGAGGCTTTTAATTGTTGGTTATAATGTGAAGCGAAACGTAGCCAACTGTTACGTGTCCTTGTTTATTTTCTTGTTATGTAATTTACTGCTGCGGTGCTTCTTTATTTTTGAGAGGAGCTAAAAGCACATAGAACATCCAAGCAAACCAAGACACAAAGACTACTAATAACAACCAAGCCAATTTTTCACCACCACGAGTTTTTGATGAACTTAAAATTAAAACTACGGGTAAAATCCAAACTAAGAAAAATATTATCAAAATTGAAAAAACCCCTATACCACCCATATTGCTACTCCATTTATTTAATTACATAACGCCTTGCTAAGCGGCGAAAAATTGTTGGCTAAAATTAGCGAGGCACGAGCAAAAGCCAACTGTTTTTTGTCCGTTTGAGCAACTTATAGCACTTTACTCAAGTGCTTCACCGCACTTATTGCAAAATTTAGCAGGTGAAAGAAACTGCTGATTTATATTGGTTTTACCACAAGAATCACAGAACTTTGTTGATCGAATATTTAAAAATGAAATTAGCACAACCATAGGAATCATAATATATAGATTCTGACCACCAAACCCCATAAGGTAAATAAAAGCTATAAATAAAACACCTGTAAATATTATGAATGGCGTCCAAAACCTTTTTTTACGCTCGACATTTTTACTGACAAAGAACACTAAAAAACTTAATAATCCCAAAATCACCCAAACACCAATAAATATTGGAAATACTGCTTCAGAACTCACGGCAACTCCTTGTGCATATAACGCCCATTTAAGGGGCTGATAATTTTTTGCTAAAATGTGTAGCGAAACCGAGCAAACTGTTAGCAGTCCCGCTTGAAATGCTTGTTATATATATTATCCAATTTACCAGTCAAATAAATCAAATATCACAGCCAAAAGAGTATTATTACGCGCATGTTTTATACCTTTTTTTACATCTGACTTTTCGACGTTACCAGTTTTTAAATGTTCAGGTAAACCCCTTTCTCTTTGTTCTACGCTAGTCTTAACATCAGATAAAACCATGTGGTTTGTGCTTGAGCATCCAGATATTAATAATAAAATGAAAAACAATGTTGATAATTTCATACACCCTCCTTGAAATATATAACGCCCACTTAAGGGGCAAAATAGAGTTGGCTAAAATAGGTGAACGGAGTGAACAAAACAGCCAACTTTATTTTGTCCCTCTTTAAGTTCTTGTTAGCTTTCTTTTATAAATTCAACAACAAAGCTAACACCTGAAGGGATTAACTGAAACTTAGATGAAATGATTTTGTAATCTACATACTCTTCGTGAAGTGCAATAAACTTTATAGCTTCAACATCTAAATCTTTTTTTGCATATTCAGGTCCAGCAAAACCACCAGTATAAATTTTTAACGTATATTGATTTGATGATTGGTTTGTTTGAACAGGAGCAAAGGAGTTACCATAACTCGATGATGTGCAGCCTGATGTTATAGTTGATAAAGTAGCTATACAAATTAATGTAGCCATATTCATTCGTAATTTCATAACCTATCCTTGATTCAAACTCAAATTGAAAGCTAACGCCTCGTTAAGAGGCAAAAAATAGTTGGTTAAAATAAGCGAGGCACGAGCAAAAACCAACTGTTTTTTGTCCTGCTTTAACGACTTGTTATACGTACTTTTTACAGGCTGTAAACCAACCAAGAACTAAACAAGTGAGCATCGTTAATATATTTGGCCAATACAGATTCATGCTATCACCCATCATAATAAATAAACTGAGTTGTGCAATAACAAAGGTAGCAATAACCGAAAACAAGAAATTAAGCTTTGATAAATAAGCTACGGAGTAAGATAAAAGAATAGCTAATAACCCAAACCCTAGAAATTGTACAATGAATATATCCCAAGCCCACATAAATTTGGCAAAACTAATTGGCATAGCAAATGCGGAAGTGTAACCAGTAAGGTAAGCGCCTAGACTAGCTAAGATCAAACCTGCCACAACAGAAGATAAAGTGTTTTTAGTAAGATTCATGCCGAACATCCTTGTACGTATAACGCCGCATTAAGCGGAAAATTATAGTTGGCTAAAATGTTTGAGGAACGAAAAACAGCCAACTGTAAATTTTCCGTTTAAATGCCTTGTTAGGTTAATCTAGCTTCTTTAGTCGCATAGATAA
>NZ_JACGVA010000064.1:0-74738 GCF_014076985.1 Colwellia sp. MB3u-8 | reverse complement strand
CACTTCCTTACCAAACAATTGAAAAATGTCAGTACCGAGATGAGTCTTCATGTTCTCGCTTATAACCTCAAACGAATGATGTCGATTGTGGGCAGTGAAAGTCTACTCGAAGCAATAAGGGCGTAGTTAGCCTTTTATTGTTAGCTCATATGCGTGATAAACGTGCTAATAAAGCGGATATCAGCTCCCTCAACCCAAAATAAACAACATACCAACAATTTACTGCGAAAATAATAAGGCGTAGATAAAATATTGGGATTTGGGTAAATTAAAAATAGTTTTTACACAGTCTGCCACCATTGCAGACATACGTCAGATACTAAAAAACCGCCTTCGAAGAACGGCTTCGTGCCATTTGCTGAAGTTAACTTTTGCAAAAGTATTGCTGACTATTTACCAGTTTTCTGGCATTCAGTTAAACAATATTATTTACAGAGGTCTTTTTATAGTAAGGTCATCACGTCGATAGCTTTTATAAACCTTTTCTTACCTCTCAAGGGACCATTAGAGTTTCCTCTGATATTCCCATATTTTTTACAAGCTCTATTCCAATGCTGAGAGCAAGGGTGCGCGGAGTAGTCATAAAGAACACCGTAATTATCTAGGAAGGAAAGTAGTTTATCTGTTCGTGCTGCTTTATATGCCTTAACTGATGCAAACATAACTATGTTAGGCTTAATGATACTGATTATATTTTTTATCGTTTCTAGTGCTACTTGTAGGTCTATTTTATTTTCTGATATTGATGCTCCAGCACTTTCTGCTGGTCTTTGAAAGTAATTTATATATGCTATAAAATCAAAAGGTGTGCTGTTTTTAGAATTTCTGGGTTTAAATATCTCTGTTTTTAAAAGTACATCATGAAGGTTTCTATGCATAGGGTGAGTTTTCTTTTTATTCTTTTTAAAAGAATTATCTATACTTCTTGTTATATGGTGCCTAACTCTGTGCCCACTCCTTTTACTTAAATCCCCAATTTTATCGCTCAGGTTGTCTTTAAATGTTTTTGAGTACCAATTCGAAGTATTATGGTGAAATGTTGCCTCTTTGAAGAAATAACTTTCACCGACAACTAATATTTTTATCTCCTGTTCATTATACTCACCTCCAATCCATGGCATCATTTCTGGAAATTTCGTGAAATGCGAGTCTTCGTAATTCTTTAAGTCAGAATCAAAGTCAGAAGACCCATGATAAATATTGAACTCAGTTGTCATTTTAATATACTCCATGTATTAATAATTAATTGCTATTATTGAATTAAATATTTTAAATATTCATATTATATCTATGTTACATCACGATTTACTTAACCACATGCTTGGAAATTAATTTTTCCGCACCATCATTTTCCAACCATTTCAAAGAAAGGCTACTGTCGAAAATTTCCAAAATACAATCTTGATTTGGAAAAATATCATGCTGTTTTCGATACTCCGATAATATCCCTAAGAGAGGTAAAACAAGCTCTCTGAAATTACTGTTTTTCAATTTTTCCATCTGAATTTTATCTACTAAAAACGATGCAAAATCAATCTCAGAGCTATCAGGTAAACATCCCAATATGACAGTCCCGTTAATTACATCAGCGGTCAATGTTTGATCTTGCAAATTTTTTAATCTGTTTGCTTCAAAGTTATAATCATATTCTGTCATTCCCTCTCCCCATAACACTGTCAAAATAATGAGCTTCCACAATAAAAACGCTAATAATGAACTAAATTAAGAGTTAAATTAAAGCCAATTTCCCTCATGATCATCAATGTAATTTTCTATAAAATCGAAACAACATTCTCTAAATTCAGGGTCACTATGTGATGCACTAAAATCACATTAAACCTTTTTAAGGAAAATTATTTCATCTTGAGTCACGTCTTTTAATATATCTACCGCCGCGGACAATGCAACAATTGCTGGGTCTGGTTGTGTGTTGCTTTCATCGCTTATCTCATAATGGTACATAGCCGTTATTAAAGACTTAATTAAAAACTTCCATATATTGTTCCTTGTAGGGTTTAATAAAGAAACGTCCGCTGCTCGCTCTATGCTGACATTAAGCTTTTCATGTGGTTACGTCAACAATGAGCTTTTAGGAGGCATAGACTTGTATTTACTCTGACAGAGAACTGAGCCACCACAGCAGTCATACACTTTTGAATTATTAACGATCACTTTGTGCGCAAAGCGGAAGTAATTATTTGATAGTGTCAGCTTTTTTTACAGTCAGCTAAAGGTCATATTGCTGACCTTATATAGTAACGAAAAGTTTTTTATCATGGTTAAAGCGATAACACTTCCTACCTAATTCCCTGCTGTGACGTTTAATCAAGCTAGTGTGACAGTGAGGCATTCAGATTTAACGACTTAAAGCGGTTCCAGTTGGTTAATCAAATATAGTGTTTGGTCTTTATTTTTGGGGTATTGAAAAATTTTTCAGATTGCTGCTCGGTGAGCGTAGACGATTTAGGTTTTGGTCGATGAAATGGGGGTTGTCATCATGGTTGTTAACCGAAACTTAGCTAACGAACGATATATCAAAGGCTTAATGGAACATAGCCAATGACAAAATCAAAAATATTTTTAGTGTCAGCTTTTTTTACACTTCTAACTTACTTATATTAGTGATGTTTTATATCTAATTGAAGTTGCATTGTATTTTAAGGTTGGTGTGATATTTGCTTGGTACTGCACCACAAGCCAATGACGTTATATGTTGATCACAGACCTTAGAACGGGTTATTTGAATAAGGGAATAAATATAGATGAAAACTTTAAAGATAATTAGTCTCGCGATAGCGTTAACGATGAGTAGTGCATCGAGTGCCGGGATTATTAATGCGGCAGATGAGACTTTCGTGGACACGACGACGGGATTGCAGTGGATGGATTTCGGAGTTAACAACCAGCACACATACACAGAAGTTTCCAGCATGCTGGTGACAACGTATAGCGGCTGGCAATTAGCCGACATGCAGCAAGTAATCGAGTTATGGGACAATATGTTGGCACCGTTAAGCACTGATGTTAACCGATATGACACAGGCGCTGAATACAGCAATTATAGTGGGGCGGAACCATATACAGGATTAAAGGCTATAATAGGAGAGAACACCCCGAATATGAGTTTGGGGTGGTTTGCGGACAATACAGGTTCGATGTCTTATGCTTATAGTGATATGAACGGTTACGCCCACGTTATGGGCAGAAATTCGAATTATGATTCTTATAAAACAAATACAAATGAACGTTATTCTACGTTTTTGGTGAGATCAGCCAATGTGCCGGAGCCATCGACTCTAGCTATTTTCGCATTAGGAATGATTGGTTTAGCATCACGTCGATTTAAGAAAAAATCTTAAGTTTATTGATTCAGAATCAAAATTAATTATTGACGACGGTATGCCTGAATAAACCCATGTAACCCAATGTTGTCGATAATCATCAAGAAGCATCTTCCAATTTGGTAGATGCTTTTTTTGCTCATAAAGCTGCGATAATCGACGTATGTGATTTTGTAATGTTCTTTTTGAAACTGTTATTTTTTCTTTTCCAAACTGATACCCTAAAAAATCAAACCCATTAGTAATTCTACCAATAGTTGTTTTATCAGGGTGTTGTTTTAACTTTAGTTTTTCAAAATGTTGATTAACCTTTTTTATGGCTTTACGTAATTTCCACCTTGAAGATGATAATACAATGATGTCATCCATATATCTTCGATAGAAAACGGGTTTATCTTGCATTTCTTTATCTAATTCATAAAGATAGAAACTCGATATCAAGGGGCTTAATGGGCAACCCGATGAAATACCTTGTTTGATATCTTTAAATAATCCACCTGATTCAATGCTTCGTTTTAAATATTGTGATATTAAGTTCATCACCATCTTGTCTTTAATGTAAACCGATAACTTTTTTAACAATATTTCATGATTTATTGATTCATAATACGATTTTACGTCAGTTCGAAATACAAACGTATTGTTGTGTAAATCATGTTGTATCTCTGTAACGGTATGTTTGCTGCCACCATGCCCTTTTAAGTGTGTACACAGCTTAGAAGACGGTAAATAACGATGTAATACCCGTGATAACAACTTCAATACTAAACTATCGATTGATGTCCATAGGTGAATAACTTCACCTGATGATTTCGTTACCTTTTGTAGTGGTTGAAAAGTGAAACGGTTGGTTGATAAATCACGTATTAATTTGGGTTTAATACTTTTCCAATGAAATCGACAATGCCACACATCACTATTCACAGGGAAATGTTTTCGTTGTTTACATAACCAACTAAATGATTCATCCAATAGGTTGGAGTTTGTTAACCCATTCATCATAAAAAATAGTAATAAACCAACATCATAGAATTAGCAATCCCTTGTTACCCCTATGAGTAAATTATCTTTTTAGATAAGGTCTACTTTGAAGCAGAAAGAGGTCATTTAAACATGCCTGTCAGTATTAAATTTAATGTCTCGATTGTGGCATTAGTTAGCATTAAGATGTGAAATACCAATGGCAGGAATGAGCTTGAAGCGGACGTTAGGAATAACGGGTTGCTAGCTTTCGCTAAGCGCACCAACAAGACCTAAATGACAAAAGAAAGGGACCACAACATGTAGTGGTTGGTCGGGCTAAGTGGATAGCCCTTTTAATAATAGCTAACTTTTTATTTAGATACGTTAGAGGATTAGCCAACCAGCAACTATTTTAATGATTAGGTAAAGTCGCAACAGGTTTACCGCTTGTGATTGGCTTAGGTCAACCCAATATCCATCTGTATTGAGCTGGTGTCTTAAGCAAGTGTCTTGAGTATGTTGTCGATAATGATGACTAGGCGTAAAATAATGGAGTGGCTATGATCGCTAAAGTAAAAAATAGAGCAATTTTCAGTAGTCAAATTTTTTCTATTAATTATGTCACTTACCCGACTAACCATAGTGTAATGACACACAGTGATCCCGTGCAATCAGGACGTTATTACAAGCTTAATTTTGTCATACAAACGCCTAAAGTAGGTGGGGTATTTAAGTGTTCACACTGTATTATAAATTTATTTAATCGGGTTTACTTATTTCGGCCCGACAAGTATGAGCATAGTGTCTCTAAAATTGAGTCGGGTAAACGTGTGCTATTGAGTTTTGCGCTGAATGTTTAGTTGAACAGCACTTTGTGATGTTCAACTTTTTCGTGATTTTTGCTTAACTTTTTCTTAATTTTTTCTTAACTAGAAAAAGCCAACCGAGCCAAACCATGACTATAGCTGGGCAAAATTTCGAATTAAGTTATGGTAAACATTATGTAAACTGTCTAGTTCTGTGCGGGAGGTTTTATTCTCTGTGATCAGGTTTTGTATACTTTGATCTAGTTGATACAAATTTTGACGCAGACTAACATCCGCTATCATGCTTTGCATCCATGTAATTGCGGCGACTCGCTGACCTTGAGTAACCGCCGTGACTTTATGTAAGCTACTTGAGGGATAAACCACAGCATAACCGGCCGGCAGCTTAATTGACTGATGGCCAAATTCGGTAGAGATAATTAACTCCCCTCCTTCATACTCCTCAGGCTCACTTAAAAATGTGGTCATTGACATATCGCTACGTAAAACCTCTGTCGTACCAGGAATTCTCATGATCGCCGCATCAACGTGATAACCATACTCTTGCGTATCACTGTAACGATTAAAACAGGGTGGAAATATTTTATGTGGTAAAGCGGCTGAAACCAATTTAGGTGTTTCACCAATGCGCGACAATAGCTGGTTAGCTAATTGACGCACATGGGTATTATTGGCATCAGCTTGATTGTTATTTTTAACCGAAGCCGCCATGCCCATCGCGGTGTTTTTACCGTCGCCCCAAATATCGTTAGTGAGCTGTTGACGATAAGCATTAACTTCTTCTTTGGATAATATTTTTTCAATAACAATCATTACTTTTACTTTGCCTTTTTAATTAAAATTCATACGTTGCGGTAAGTTTGGTACTGGTAGCACTGCCTAAATACATAAATGAACCAGAACGATATGCCGCCGTCCAATATTTTTCATCAAAGGCATTACCAATGTTTAATCTAAAACTTAAGTCATTTGTCGCGTAATAGTTAGCAAATAAGTTAACCACTTGGTAGCTAGGAACCACAACACTGTATTGATTATTTACGCTATCATAACCAGCAGCAGTATCTGGCTGACCTGCGTACATTTCACTTTGGTAAGCGTAATCACCACCGACAACAAATGACTCATTAATTTCATATCTTAATTGTAAATAAACACTTTTTTCAGCAAAGTTACTTAACGCTAGGCCAATACTGTCTTCATTTATAGAGTCTACAACTTCAGAGTCCATTGATGTTGCAGAAAACTGTACACTTAACTCATCGGTTAGATTACCCACAAAGCCAATTTCAATACCTCTTACTCTATTCTCGCCCGTATTTAAGGTACCCAAGGTGGCGTAATCGTCGTCACCTACGCTTTCCATGACATCATTTTTAGTGATTTGAAAAATAGAGGCACTAAACAAGAAATTATCATCAAGCAACATTAATTTAGTGCCAAGCTCAATGTTTTCTACCCGTTCAGGCTCTGAATCAGGTACTTGAGTCGCATTACCACAAACACCACCATAACCACAGTTTGCGCCTAAGTCAGTCTCACCACCATTAATGTTGGTTGCTGTGCTGTAATTTGCATAAACATTAAGGTCTTTTGAAAAATCGTATATTAAGCCAAGATTACCGTTATACATAGTGTCTGAATAAGCATAAAGCGCCGAAGTGCCTCTACTTGTTGCGTCATTACTATAATCAAAATTGTCTAACCTAGCACCATAATAAACGTCAAGTTGGTCGGTTAACTGCACGGTATCAATGAGGTAAACTGACACTGTTTCGATATCAAGTACGGCATCCTTGTCACCGCGGGTATAAGTTCTTCCCATCAACTGAGCAATATCACTGACCTGATTACCCGTACCGTCAACAATACAATAACCTTCTCTATCACCACGACGACCAGATGTTATGCAATTAGTTGCGTTGTTATAATTAATGTCATAAACACCATTTTTAACGCTTTCATCGCTATATTCGAGACCAAATACAAAGTTATTCTCTAAATCAAACACTTTCGTATTCCAGAATAAGTTGAACTGCGTACTCGCGTACGAAACATCTTGATAACCTTGATGGGTGCTTAAATTTATGGTTTGTTCGCCTGGCGCTTCGAGATCGCTAGCGGCACGGGTTGTACCACTTGCACCGGTAGTAATATAACCATTTTTGGTCTCACCAAAACGTGTGGCGTTATAGAGAACAATATCATCATTCACTTCATATTCAGTTCTTAAGGTGAATGTTTTTACTTTAGAGGTTAAAAAGTCTGACGCTTGTGCATAAACAGGAATGTCTTCAACAGGAGCTCTTGCATCACGGTCATAATAACTGCCTAGGTCAGGCACATCTTCAGCATCTAAATAGTAGCCATCGGCGGTAATGGATAGTGCTTGTGTGGGTAAATATACCCCTGATAATTGCACGCCATTTCTTTCATTTGAAATGTCTTCACGGCCTGGTTTATCCTCATCAGAGACTAAAGCATTGAGTCGAATAGCAGAATTTTCTGACAGGGGTAAATTATAATCTAATGTGACACGTTTATATTCATCGCTACCTAAACCGGCATCAACACGACCAAAATTATAATTTACTGACGCTTTTTTAGTAATACTGTTCACCGCACCACCTGATGATCCTCGGCCTGCGAAAGTTGAACTGGGTCCTTTGGTAATTTCAACACGCTCAGTAGCAAAACTTTCGCGGGTACTCATGCCAGGGTCTCTTAAACCGTCAACAAATACGTCACTGCGCGCTTCGTGGCCACGAATAATATAACGGTCACCAAAAGCGTTGCCGTTTTCACCCGTCCCTAAAGTAATTCCCGCTTGCGCAGACAAAATATCTTTAAGATCCGTTTTACCTGCTTCTAAAATTTGGTCTTGTGTTAATACTGTAATAATTTGAGGCGTATCAACAAGTGCAGCAACACGGCGCATATCACCAGAGGCAGGATGTAAATATACCGAGGTTTTAGAGCCGTGAACTCTAATTAATTCAATCGCTTCATCTGATTGATTAATTTGCTTTGTTTCGCACTTAACACCGCTATCTTTTTCACAATTTTCTCCGTTGTTTTCTGCGTATACCTGTGGGCTGCTAAAGACAAGAGCAGCAGCTACGGCCTGTGCACCAAGTGCTATTTTATTTTTATGATGATATTGAGTGTTAGATGTCATGTTTTTACTTTTTATATTAAAACCTTAATTAATGAAGAATTTAATATTAACTAAGCCTAAACCTAAATGCAAATGATAACACCTATCATTTGCATTTATATTAATAATAAGAAGCGGTACAAGCAGAATAATTAACATAAGGCCCACATTATACGAGGCTTATTCATCAAACGGCGGTTAAAAAAGTGGGGTTATATAACGAAAATATATTTTAAAGCTCGTTGAAACATCTTTACATGATAAAATATGTCGATACTTAAGCATAAATGCCCGCTACGACGACCAGTCGCCAACATCCACTTGCCTTGTGTTCATTTATGTCGCCATTAATGCTATCTTCACCGAATGCTGGACCCTCAAAATAATCTATGTAAAATCTATTAGATTTTGGGGCTGTTTATGGTTAAATTTTTAGTCTAGGTTGTTTATAACCGCTGTAGTTAAAAATATGCTGACTTAATATGATCTAGTTTTATCAAGGAACTTAATTTGGATATCAACACCGCAAAATCAGTGTTACAAAACACCTTTGGATACGCTGGTTTTCGCCATCAACAAGCAAATATCATTAGTGAATTAATCAGTGGCACTGATGTCTTCACCCTGATGCCAACGGGTGGCGGTAAGTCATTATGTTATCAAATACCGGCGATAGTTTTAGATGGTGTTGGTATCGTGGTATCGCCACTGATCGCTTTAATGAAAGATCAAGTCGATGCCTTAAAGCTACAAGGGGTAAAAGCTGAATTCTTAAATTCATCACAAGATTATGAAGAACAAAGGCGCGTAGAGCAGCTGGTAATGTCAGGTAATATAGACTTATTATATGTTGCGCCTGAAAGATTATTAGGTGATTATTTTCTTAACCTTATTGATAAAGTCACTATTGCATTATTTGCCTTTGATGAGGCTCATTGTGTTTCGCAATGGGGCCATGATTTTAGACCTGAATATCAAAAACTTTCCATCATAGGTCATCGATACCCCAACACGCCTAAAATTGCCTTAACCGCTACCGCTGATATGAAAACCCGAGAGGAAATCGTTCAGGTTTTAAATTTAACCGGCGCTAAAACTTTTATACACAGTTTCGACCGACCCAATATTCAATATAGGATCAGTGAACAGAAAAATAGCAAAGAAAAGCTGCTGCAGTTTATTAATGCCGAACATACCAACGATGCGGGTATTGTTTATTGTCTATCGAGAAAGTCGGTAGACACAACCGCCCAGTGGTTATCTGAACAAGGCAAAATTGCCCTGCCCTATCATGCCGGTTTAGCCAGTTATATTAAAGATAATAACCAACAACGGTTCCTGAGAGAAGACGGCATTATTATTGTCGCCACCATTGCCTTTGGTATGGGCATTGACAAGCCCGACGTACGATTTGTGGCGCATTTAAATTTACCTAAAAGTATCGAGGCCTATTATCAAGAAACCGGACGAGCCGGTCGAGATGGACTGCCAGCTAACACTTGGTTAGCTTATGGTATGCAAGATGTGATTAAACTAAAACAAATGGCCAGTCAAAGTGATGGCAATGAACAATTTAAATATCTCACACAGCGTAAGATAGATGCCTTACTAGGTTATTGTGAAGTTAGTTCATGCCGCAGACAAGTGCTATTAAATTATTTTGGTGAAACATTAGCAGAACCTTGTGATAATTGTGATAATTGTTTGAATCCTCCCGTAACATGGGATGGCACAAGTGCCGCCAGAAAAGCGCTATCTACGGTTTATAGAACAGGCCAAAGGTTTGGCGTTGGTCATCAAATTGATGTACTTACCGGTAAAAAAACACCAAAAATAACCAGCCTTAACCACGATAAACTCTCAACTTATAATATTGGCAGTGAACTTATCGCAACTGAATGGCAGACGGTATTTAGGCAGCTTATTTCAATGGGCTATTTAGCGGTTGAAATGGATTATGGCGTGTTAAAATTAACCGAAAAATCGCGGCCTTTATTAAAAGGGGAATGTAAGATACAACTTAAGGTGCAAAAGAGTACAAAATCCAAGCAAGCTCAAAAATCAAAACCCGCTATTGAGAATGATTTAACAACAGAAGAACAAGCTAACTTTGAAAAACTTAGGCAACAAAGAGCCTTGTGGGCTAAAGAAAGAGGCGTGCCATCATTTGTTATTTTTCATGACGCTAGCTTGATGGATATCGCACGCAGAAATCCCAAAAATTTAAATCAACTATTAGAGGTTAATGGCATAGGTAAAACAAAGCTTGAGCTTTATGGTGCACAAATTATTGCGCTATTAAGCTAGGCAGTGAACTAGGCTATATTGTTAGTTGAACGAGCAATGCAAATGGCACTGAACCTTAGGCAACCAACTAAAGAGATGATATTTCATAATGATATAAACTCACAATATACGAGTCATCGTTTTCAATCGCAGCTAAAGAATAACCATATGACTGCCTCGATGAGTGGCCGTGAGGCGTGCTGGGATAACGCTGTAGTTGAGCGGTTCTTCGGTAGCTTGGCTTGAAAAATGAATGGCTATTAAAACTTTCTCATTTAACACGCCATGGCATGAAAGGAGATGTTGAAGCTGATATCAGATATTACCATCAGATCAGCTTACATACATCAAACGGCGACTGCTCTGAAATTGAGTTGAACAGTCCACAATAAATGTGACTTATGCCGTTTGACCAGAACCAATAACTCAGTACCTCAGTACCTCAGTACCTAACGATTGAAGATAAACAAACTATCGAGTGATATTTTTAATTAAATTGATTCTATCCAACCAAATTTATCTTCACGGGTGCCATATTGAATGCCGGTTAATTCATCATATAAACGCTTAGCAACTTCCCCCGCTTGATTTTTATTAATAACGTATTCATTATTTTTAAAACTAAGTTTCCCAACAGGCGCTATAACCGCCGCGGTACCACAACCAAAAACTTCGGTTATTTTTCCACTGTCAATATCCGCTAATATTTGTTCAATATCTAAACGCTGCTCAGATATTTCGTAGCCGAGTGTGGGTGCCAATTTTAAAATTGAATCACGCGTAATTCCAGGTAAAATACTGCCGCTAAGTGAAGGTGTATAGATATGTTTGCCTTCATAAACAAAACATATATTCATAGCACCCACTTCTTCTATAAAACGACCTTCAATAGCGTCTAGCCATAAAACTTGTGAGTAACCCAACTTAATAACGTCTTCAGAGGCATAAAGGCTTGCAGCATAATTACCACCGGTTTTAGCTTCACCGACACCGCCTTTAACGGCGCGACGAAACTCGTCAGCCACATAAACAGAAATCGGACTTAACCCTTCTTTGAAGTAAGAACCTGCGGGACCAGCAATAATAAAATGGGTATAACTCGAACTCGCACCCAGGCCAAGTTTAGGGCTAGTCGCAATCATAGTTGGACGGATATATAAAGAAGAGCCTTCATTTTCAGGCACCCAATTTTGATCAAGCTCAACTAATGATTTAATCGCTTCTAGATGAAAATCTTCTTCAACTTCGGGCATAACCATACGCTTGGCTGAGCGATTAAAACGTTTAACATTTTCTTGAGGGCGAAATAAGTTAATACCGCCATTTGGTTTCCGATACGCTTTGAGCCCTTCAAATATTTCCTGACTGTAGTGAAAAACAGCGGCTGACGGTGCAAGTAATAAGGAATGATAAGGACTGATTAGTGCATCATGCCACCCCTTATCTTCGTCAAATTCTTGGGTGAACATATGGTCAGAAAATGTTACACCAAAGCTGAATTCTTCAGGACAAGATTGACGCTTTTCGGGCTCGAGAGGGTTAATTTTTATAGTCATTTTCTTCCTTTAATACCTATTTATTTAATTTTTCAAAAATCAGCTGCTATTAGACAAACAAAGCTTTAGCTTGATTTACCATCATTTTTATCAGCGATGTACCTGCAGTGTTAGTTCAGTCACGCAATTTTAACACGCTTGTTCTCTATATAGCATTAAGAAAGTTAGATATAGAAAGGTAGCAATGATACTGACGCGGTTAAGTTATAGACAAAATATAGCATGACAATCACTAAGTAGTCATGCCAAAATAACACTTTAAATAACCAATTATTAGCTTTAAACACTAACAATTACAACTAAGTTGATTATTATCTCTAATATTTTATAATTAATTAAAAACAAAGGCTGTAACACTTTATGCTTAATTTCACGCTAGACAAAATTGACATCGAGATATTAATGGCATTACAACTTGATGCTGGCATTTCAAATTTAGAATTAGCTGACAAAATCTCTCTCTCACCCTCTCCTTGTTCTAGGCGTGTAAAGTTATTAGAAAATGCAGGTTTTTTTCGTGGTAGAGTGACCTTATTAGATCCAAAAGCGGTTGGCTTACCCGTTAATGTGTTTATTCAAATAACATTAAACAGGCAAGAAAAGAAAAACTTGGAGAATTTTGAAAATAACATAAGCCAATTTTCTGAGGTAATGGAGTGTTATCTAATGGCAGGCGATTTTGATTACCTTATTCGAGTGGCTGTACCTGACCTCATTAGTTATCAAATATTTTTAGATAAAATCACTGATATGGAAGGCATTAGCCTAATCAAAAGCAGCTTTTCACTCAAACAAATTTGCTATAAAACCGAGTTACCGTTAAAGCATTTAAGTATTGTTTAATAGGTAAACTCTTAATACTTCAGCCAATATAGCTAAATAGAAAGCTGCAATGGTAAATAACATTAAGATCAAAAAAGCCCACAAATAAGTGGGCTTTCAAATAACGTAATGGTTACATCATTTCAATAGCAATCGCAGTTGCTTCACCGCCACCAATACATAACGAAGCAATACCTTTACTTAAGCCTCTGTTTTTCAATGCATGGATTAACGTCACCATAATACGTGCGCCACTAGCGCCTAACGGGTGGCCTAATGCACAAGCACCGCCGTTAACATTAACTTTTTCAACATCTAAGTCTAGGGCTTTAATGCCTAGCATAGTCACCATGGCAAAGGCTTCGTTGATTTCAAACAAGTCAACATCTGTTGCTGTCCAGTTAGCTTTAGCCAACACTTTTTGCATCGCACCGACTGGCGCAACGGTAAATTCTGCTGGCTTTTGTGCATTCGTCGCGTGAGCAACAATTTTACACAAAGGCGTTAAGCCACGTTTTTGTGCTACTGATAACTTCATCATAACTAATGCCGCCGCGCCATCAGAAATAGAGCTTGAGTTAGCAGCAGTAATGGTACCGTCTTTTTTAAAGGCGGGACGTAAACTAGGAATTTTATCTGGGCGAGCATTACCTGGTTGTTCATCAATATCAAATACTGAATCACCGCGGCGAGATTTAATCGTCACTGGCGATATTTCATTAACAAATGCACCGTCAGCAATTGCAGCATTAGCACGTGCTAATGAACGAATAGCATAATCATCCATATCTTCACGAGTAAAGGCAGATTCATCGGCCGTTGCTTGTGCGAAACAACCCATGGCAATACCGTCGTAGGCATTTTCTAAACCGTCGGTCATCATGTGATCAAGTACTAGGCCTTGACCCATTTTAATCCCAGTTCTGCCTTTAGGTAATAAATGTGGTGCGTTTGTCATGCTTTCCATGCCACCAGCAACCGCAACATCAATAGAGCCAGCTAATAGGGCATCATGTGCTTGCATGGCCGCTTTCATACCTGAGCCACAAACTTTATTAATCGTGGTACAGGCTGTTGATAAAGCTAAATCAGCTTCTAAAGCAGCTTGTCTTGCAGGTGCTTGTTTTAAGCCCGCAGGTAATACACAACCCATGATCACTTCATCAACTTGATCATTAGATAGATTAGCGGCCGCCATAGCACCACGAATGGCAGTTGCACCTAAAGTGGTAGCACTAACTGCTGATAAACCGCCCATAAAACCACCCATAGGGGTACGTTTTGCAGCAACGATAACGATTGGATCTTGAGTAGACATAGGGTTCTCCAATAAAGTGTTGTTTAACATTTGTTCGACATTTGTTCGACATTTGTTGGTTAGATAATTTTTCAATAATCGATAAAAATTACAAATTAGGTTAACGTAAGTTTAGTTTACACAAACGTAAAATTGATACATTTTTAAGATAATAACGCTAATATTTACAACATTTGCCATCGTTATTTAAAGCAAAATCATGCGCTCAATCATGCTTTAAATAACACCATTGACTTAAACCGCGCACGGCTATTGTCTATCATATAAAAGCACTTCATTTATCTAACTTCACACTCGCACTTTACGTTAACGTAAACTTATTGTAAAGTATCCCATAAATAAAAAGCGCGTTAACTTAGAGCAACAAGAATGAGTAACCATAATGAGCGATAAGAACCCAATCACCTTCTCTATCGGCGAGTTAGCAAGAGAATTTGATATTACCACCCGCAGTATTCGTTTTTACGAAGACCAAGGCCTGATACTGCCAAATCGCAAAGGACAAACAAGAATATATAACCAAAGAGATAGAGTTAGACTAAGGTTAATTCTACGTGGTAAACGCTTAGGTTTTTCATTAGCGGAAACGGGTCGCTTGTTTGAACTTTACGATGCTGACACCTCAAGTGCAACGCAATTAATACAAATCATGGAATTAATTTCCAACAAAAAGAACGAGTTAAATCAGCAATTAGAAGATATTAAAGCGGTGTTGATTGAATTAACGGGTTTAGAAAAAAATTGCCAAAATACCTTGGCGCTTATCGAAAAATAACCGTTAGTCAGTCAATAAGCAGCAATAGATAAAAGCGCTAAGTCGCGTGACAAATAAAATAAAATTTAACGTGATAATAAAAGTGTTAACACGAAAAACCATTATTAAGGGTACTACTATGATTTCTACTTTCTCATCAATGAATTTTAACCTAGGTGAAACTGTTGACATGATCCGCACCACGGTGAACGCTTTTTCTCGTGATGAAATTGCCCCTCGTGCGGCACAGATCGATATAGATAACGAATTCCCCATGGACTTATGGCGCAAATTTGGTGATCTAGGTTTGTTAGGCATGACAGTAGATGAGCAATACGGTGGTTCTGGTTTAGGTTACTTAGCACACATGGTGGCTATGCAAGAAATCTCTCGTGCTTCTGCCTCTGTAGGCCTAAGTTATGGCGCCATGTCTAACCTTTGTTTAAACCAATTAAATAAAAATGGTAGCCATGAACAAAAAGAAAAATATTTACCTAAACTGTGCAGCGGTGAACATATTGGGGCTCTAGCCATGTCAGAGCCAAACGCCGGTTCTGATGTGGTCAGTATGAAACTTACCGCTAAGAAACAAGGCGATAAATACATTCTTAATGGCAACAAAATGTGGATTACTAACGGTCCTGATGCCAATGTTTTTATTATCTATGCAAAAACTGATACCAGTGCCGGCTCCAAAGGTATTACTGCCTTTATCGTTGAACGTGACTATCCAGGTTTTTCACGTCATCAAAAACTCGATAAATTAGGTATGCGTGGCTCTAACACTTGTGAATTAGTTTTCCAAGATTGTGAAGTGCCGGCTGAAAACATTTTAGGCGGCGAAGGTAAAGGTGTTCGGGTATTAATGTCAGGCTTAGATTATGAACGCATCGTATTAACTGGCGGCCCGCTAGGTATTATGGACGCTTGTATGGACTTAGTTGTGCCTTACATTCATGACAGAAAGCAATTTGGTCAAGCCATTGGTGAGTTTCAATTAATTCAAGGCAAAATTGCCGACATGTACACCCAAATGAATGCGGCTAAATCTTATGCTTATTTATGTGCAATGGCAGCCGATCGCGGTGAAACAACCCGTAAAGATGCCGCGGGTGTTATTTTATATTCAGCAGAACTGGCAACAAAAATGGCTTTAGACGCCATTCAATTACTTGGCGGTAACGGTTACATTAATGAATTCCCTGCTGGGCGTTTGTTACGTGATGCTAAGTTATATGAAATTGGTGCTGGCACGTCAGAAATCCGCCGTATGCTAATCGGCCGAGAATTATTTAACGAATCAGTTTAACCAACTAATTTTGGCTTTCTCCTTGCCAATAACACGATTTTTTCATAAAAATATCAGCATATAAAATATGTTAGGTCTTTTTTTATTGAACTCGCGCTATTGGCATCGAGCTTAGCTCAATGATAAAAAAGCTATAAAACATGTCAGTGACTGTCGCAATTGAATACTCATTACATGACTTATTAATTGTTACATGATTTATTAATTGTCACCTTGAGTATTAGTGAGTCGAAAACAATATCAATAGGCGCTGACAAAGCAACAGATTAACAAAACAGAAGGTTATACCGTGGCTAAGATAATATCAAAAATTAATCCCCGCAGCCCTGACTTCATCGAAAATGCTGCCCATATGCAACTACAAGTCGATGATTTAAAAGTTAAGTTAGAAGAAATAAAACTGGGTGGTGGTGAACGAAGTCGAGAACGTCATTTGTCTCGTGGTAAATTATTACCTAGAGATCGAGTTTATGCCCTACTCGACCCGGGCTCTGCATTTCTTGAATTATCACAATTAGCCGCCTTTGAAGTTTATGACGATAACGTTCCCGCTGCAGGTATCATCACAGGTATTGGCCGCGTTGGCGGTCAAGAATGTCTTATTGTTGCCAATGACGCGACCGTAAAGGGTGGTACTTACTTCCCGTTAACGGTGAAAAAGCATTTACGTGCACAAGCTATCGCACAAGAAAACAACTTACCTTGTATCTATTTAGTCGATTCAGGTGGTGCAAACTTACCTAATCAAGATGACGTTTTCCCCGATAAAGAACATTTTGGCCGTATTTTTTTCAACCAAGCCAATATGTCAGCGCAAAGCATTCCACAAATTGCGGTAGTGATGGGTTCATGTACCGCAGGTGGTGCTTATGTTCCTGCTATGGCTGATGAATCTATTATCGTAAAAGAACAAGGCACTATCTTTCTTGCAGGCCCGCCATTAGTTAAAGCGGCAACCGGTGAAGTCGTCAGTGCAGAAGATTTGGGGGGCGCTGATGTGCATTGTCGTACCTCAGGTGTTGCTGACCACTATGCGCAAAATGATCACCATGCTTTAGAAATTGCTCGCAGCGCTATTGGTAATTTAAATCGGGTTAAACCGGTACAAATGGCCATTAAAGAAGTTGTTGAACCCGCTTATGCCACAGAAGAAATTTATGGCATTGTACCCAAAGATTCTCGTCAGCCTTATGATGTGCGTGAAATTATCGCCCGTGTGGTTGACGGCAGTGAATTTGATGAATTTAAAGCACTTTATGGCACCACCTTAGTTTGTGGCTTTGCCCGTATTTATGGTTACCAAGTCGGCATTATCGCCAATAACGGCATTTTGTTTGGCGAATCGGCACAAAAAGGTGCTCACTTTATTGAGCTGTGTGCACAACGAAAAATTCCCTTGGTATTTTTACAAAATATTACCGGTTTCATGGTCGGCCAGCAATATGAAGCTGGCGGTATCGCAAAACATGGCGCGAAAATGGTCACCGCGGTTGCAACTGCACAAGTGCCTAAATTTACTATTTTAATTGGTGGTAGTTTTGGTGCGGGTAACTATGGCATGTGTGGCCGCGCTTACGATCCACGTTTTCTATTTATGTGGCCAAATTCGCGTATTTCAGTGATGGGTGGCGAGCAAGCTGCAGGCGTATTAGCACAAGTTAAGCGCGATCAAAAAGACAAACTTGGTGAGCAATGGAGCGCAGAAGAAGAAGCAAACTTCAAGCAACCGATTATTGATGACTACGAACGCCAAGGCCATCCATATTATGCCTCTGCGCGTTTATGGGACGATGGCGTGATTGATCCTGCCGATACACGTCAAGTCCTTGGTTTGGCCATTTCAGCATCACTCAATAAACCTATAAAAGAGACCAAGTTTGGTCTCTTTAGAATGTAGGGGTGAATTGATGATGTTTTCATATAGCCAAATAAAAAGTCCTAGTGAACAAGTCTTGTTCAATGTTGACAGCCGCGGCGTAGCAACGGTTACCTTAAATAATCCTGATAAGCATAATGCCTTTGATGACAGTATTATTTTTGCACTAAATCAGCTATTTCAGGCCATAGCACAATGCCATGATATTAATGTCATGGTGTTAGCGTCAACCGGTAAAAGTTTTTCTGCCGGCGCTGATTTAGCTTGGATGCAACGCATGGCATCTTACTCTTATGAAGAGAATTTATCGGACGCTAACGCCCTTGCCCAAATGTTGAAAAATCTTAACTTCTTACCACAGCCTACCATTGCTAAAGTGCAAGGTGCTGCCTTTGGCGGTGCTGTTGGGCTAGCAAGTTGTTGCGATATTGTCCTTGCCAGCGACAAAGCCAGCTTTTGTTTAAGTGAAGTAAAATTAGGCTTAATTCCTGCCACCATTAGCCCTTATGTGGTTAACGCAATCGGCCAAAAATCTAGCCGGCGTTATTTTCAAACTGCTGAGCGATTTTTTGCTGATAAAGCACAGCAACTTGGTTTAGTCGATGAAATATACCCGTTAACCGCATTAGATAGCGCGGTTACTAAAATGGTAAACACACTATTAGCCAATGGGCCATTAGCCGTGCGACAAGCAAAGCTGCTAGCGTTGGATGTCGCTTATCAAGATATTAACGACACCTTGATTAAAAATACCAGTGAACGTATTGCAGCCATTCGTGTTTCCGCAGAAGGTCAAGAAGGCCTAACGGCATTTTTTGAAAAGCGCCAACCTGCTTGGCAAGCCGAGTCAAAAACATCAACAAATAAAGGCGAAGGATAAAATTTATGTTTACTAAAATACTAATTGCCAACCGTGGTGAAATCGCCTGTCGTGTTATTAAAACCGCACGAAAAATGGGTATATTAACTGTCGCTGTTTATTCTGATGCTGATGCTGATTCACTGCACGTCAATATGGCTGATGAAGCGATTCATATTGGTGGCTCACCTTCACGCGAAAGTTACTTATTATCAGAGAAAGTGATTGAAGCCGCGAAACGTACCGGCGCACAAGCTATTCATCCAGGTTACGGTTTTCTTTCTGAAAATGCTGAATTTTGTCGCATGTGTAGCAAAGAAGGTATTACTTTTATTGGCCCACCGGTTGCTGCTATTGAAGCTATGGGCTCAAAGTCTGCCGCTAAAAATATTATGGAAAAGGCCCAAGTGCCTTTAGTACCCGGTTATCATGGTGATGACCAATCGGAGGCTGTGATCAAAAAAGCCGCTGATGATATGGGCTATCCGGTATTACTCAAAGCTACCGCTGGCGGCGGTGGTAAAGGTATGCGCCAAGTTTGGCATGAAAATGAATTTGCTGAAGGATTTGCCGCCGCTAAACGCGAAGCAAAGTCATCTTTTGGTGATGATAGAATGTTGGTTGAAAAGTACTTAACTCAACCTCGCCATGTTGAAATTCAAGTGTTTTGTGATAATCACCAAAACGCGGTTTATCTTTTTGAGCGCGACTGTTCAGTACAGCGTCGTCATCAAAAAGTGATTGAAGAAGCGCCAGCCTTTAGTATGAGCGAAGAGCTGCGTAGCCAAATGGGTGAGTCAGCTATAAAATCTGCACAAGCTATTGGTTATCAAGGTGCAGGTACGGTTGAATTTTTACTTGATGTTGATGGTTCATTTTACTTTATGGAAATGAATACTCGTTTACAAGTAGAGCACCCAGTGACTGAATTAATTACCGGTCAAGATCTGGTAGAATGGCAATTGCGTGTTGCGGCAGGTGAAGTATTACCTAAAGCTCAACACGAACTAAAAATTAACGGCCATGCATTTGAAGCCCGTATTTACGCTGAAGATGCCAACAATGACTTTTTACCTGCCACTGGCAAGTTAGACTTTTTACAACCCCCCGTTGAAAGTGAATTTGTTCGTGTTGATACCGGTGTACGCCAAGGTGATGAAGTGAGCGTGTTTTACGATCCTATGATTGCAAAATTAATTGTTTGGGATGAAAGCCGCGAAAAAGCCTTACAACGTCTAGCGAAAGCCTTGTCGGAGTATCGTATTAGTGGTGTGACAACCAATATCGATTTTCTTTATAATTTAGCCACTTGTGCACCATTTGTTAACGCGGATATCGACACCAGTTTTATTGAAAAAAACCAAGCCATAATATTTCATGACAACGAGCAAGCACTTGCGGGCGAACTGCCGATGGCGGCGCTTTATTTAGTGTTGTCACAAGCACAGCAAGCACACACAAAGGCCGCAAAAACCAACGACCCATTCTCACCTTGGAATATGACTAATGCTTGGCGCTTAAATGAAGCGAATATTCATCACATGGTATTGGCTCATAATGGCACAGAATACCCAATTATAGTCGAGCAAAAGCGTCAAGCTAGTAGTAGTTATTATCTGATCTCAGTTGATGGCCAAACGGTTGATTGTCAAGGTCGTATTGAAAACGATATTTTGTACACCAGTATTGATGGCTACCGTAGTCATGCAACGATTGCACAAAATGGTAACCAAATTAGCCTTTTTCATCAAAATGGCGTGTTTAACTTCACCCATATTCTACCCGACTGTGGTGATAATAGTGGTGACGATAACCATGGTGGCTTAGTTGCGCCCATGAATGGCACTATGGTATCAGTATTAGTAAAAGCTGGCGACAGCGTGATTGCGGATCAACCCTTGATGATTATGGAAGCGATGAAAATGGAGCACACTATTCGCGCGCAAAGTAATGGTGTTGTTGACGCTATTTATTATCACGAGGGTGATATGGTTGACGGTGGTGCTGAATTAATCGCCTTTACAGAGGACCTATAATGGCTGATATATCTATGCCGGTACTACCGACTTCGGTAAAAATAGTTGAAGTGGGTCCTCGTGACGGCCTGCAAAATGAAAAAATGCAAATTAGCGCTGAGGATAAAATAGCGTTAATTGAGCAACTCGCTAACGCTGGTGTCTGCTACATTGAAAGTGGCAGTTTTGTCTCGCCTAAATGGGTGCCACAAATGGCTACTTCTAGTGATGTTTTCAAAGGTATTAAGCGCAAAAACGGTGTTACATACGCCGCATTAACGCCAAATATGAAAGGCTTTGAAGCGGCTATGGCGGTGAATGCCAATGAGGTCGCTATTTTTGGCGCGGCATCAGAAGCCTTTAGTCAGAAAAATATTAATTGCTCGATTGATGAAAGTTTGCAACGTTTTGAATCCATTATGCAAGCGGCAAAAGCCGCCAACATTCGCGTGCGTGGCTATGTTTCTTGTGTAGTTGGCTGTCCTTACGATGGTGATATTGCAGCAGAAAAAGTAGCAGAAGTTGCAGAAAAGTTATATAAAATGGGCTGTTACGAAATATCACTTGGCGACACCATTGGTGTTGGTACGCCAGCCAGTGTCCAAAAAATGTTACAGGCTGTTAGTGCTAAAGTCCCTATTGATAAGTTGGCTGTGCACTTTCATGATACCTATGGACAGGCTTTGACCAACATTTACGCGGCGCTTGCTATGGGCGTAAAGGTAGTCGATAGTGCTATTGCAGGTCTTGGTGGTTGCCCATATGCTAAGGGTGCATCAGGTAATGTCGCCACTGAAGACGTGTTGTATATGCTCAATGGCTTAGGTATAAAAACTAATATTGATTTTGACAAATTACTGGCTGCAGGATGGTTTATTAGCGATAAATTAGGCAAGGCGCCTTTATCAAAAGTCTCGATAGCCTATCGTGCAAAATAATCTAAAATAAAAACTATAAATTAACTGGCGTTGATTGTGAGCATTACCTACATCAGCGAATAAAATATAAATTAAACATTAATATTGAGGAGCAAATAATGGCAGGATTTGACAAAGTAGTGTCAAGCTATGAAGAAGCAATGGCCGGTCTTGAAGACAATATGACTGTAATTGCTGGTGGTTTTGGTTTATGTGGTATTCCTGAAAATTTAATACGCGAAATTCAGCGTAAAGGCACTAAAGGCTTAACCCTAGTTTCAAATAACTGCGGTGTAGATGATTTTGGTCTCGGCATTTTACTGCCTGACCGTCAAATCAAAAAAATTATCGCCTCTTACGTTGGTGAAAATGCTGAGTTCGAACGTCAGATGATGAGCGGTGAGCTCGAAGTTGAATTGACACCACAAGGCACCTTAGCAGAAAAAATGCGTGCTGGCGGTGCTGGTATTCCAGCTTTCTTTACGGCGACAGGCTATGGCACACCCGTAGCTGAAGGCAAAGAAGAACGTGAATTTGACGGTCAGCATTACATTTTAGAACCAGCAATTAAAGGCGATTTTGCTATTGTAAAAGCGTGGAAAGCCGATCGTTATGGCAACTTAGTGTTTAGAAAAACCGCGCGTAACTTCAATCCTATGGCAGCAACCGCAGGTAAAATAACCGTAGTAGAAGTAGAAGAGATTGTGGAGCCAGGCGAATTAGACCCTGATCACATTCATACGCCGGGCATTTATGTTAATCGCTTAATCTTAGGTACATTCGAAAAACGCATTGAACAGCGCACTGTTCGTAGCGACTCAGAATAATCAGTGTTAGTAAGGAGTAATTTATGGCTTTAACAAGAGAACAACTAGCACAGCGGGTAGCACAAGAATTACAAGACGGTTACTACGTTAACTTAGGTATAGGTATTCCAACCTTAGTGGCAAACTATATTCCCGAAGGGATCGAAGTCATGCTGCAGTCTGAAAACGGCTTACTAGGCATGGGACAATTTCCCACCGAAGCAGAAATTGACGCCGATCTGATCAATGCGGGTAAACAAACAGTGACGATGGCAAAAGGCGCATCAATTTTTGATTCAGCAGAATCATTTGCCATGATCAGAGGCGGTCACGTTGACTTAACGGTTTTAGGCGCCTTTGAGGTTGATGTAAATGGTAATATTGCCTCTTACATGATTCCTGGTAAGTTAATTAAAGGTATGGGCGGTGCGATGGATTTAGTCGCCGGTGCAGACAATATTATTGTGACCATGACCCATGCCTCTAAACATGGTGTCTCTAAGTTGTTAAGTAATTGTACGCTGCCGTTAACCGGTAAAGGCTGCATTAAAAGGGTGTTAACTGATCTGGCTTTTATTGAAATAAAAAATGGTAAATTTTACTTATTAGAGCGTGCACCTGGCGTGTCAGTCGCAGAAATAATATCATTAACTGAAGGTGAACTTGTTGTTGAAGGCGACGTGCCTGAGATGCAATTTTAAAGCGATAACCAGCAGTTGATAATGAATGACAATATATATACTAAGGGGCTGCTGCCCCTTTTTTGTATTCGATTTAGAGTTATAATTCGCCGAAGTCCCCCTCATAGTCATCGCTTATGTTGATATATGAAAAATATTAATATTTAATTATTTATCACTATGTAAGCCAAAATAGCGCTTCATCCATTGCATCAATTAACTGTTCTTCTCTATATGAAGAACAAGCAGAAAAATACAAAACATTTATTTAATAACTAGTCGCTCTAATTATTAAGTAAATAACGCAGTAGAAGGTTGTTTTAACTGGGTAAATAATCAGAAAATTAGTGAGATTGTTATTACGGCCATACCTCTAACTTGCTCCCTCTGCACAAAACTCACCAGGTTTAGTCACACAGCTTCATACGGCCAAACTGACCCTAAGTATCAACAGACAAGCTGCACACAATAGCTATTGTAGATAACGGCTGTAGCCTTTAACCTAATGCCCTACATTTCTATAAAAATCGCTTCAAAATCGTTTCAAAATCGCTTCAAAATCAATAATGTTATAGGTAAAGCTTTTAACGTCGCCATGTTTAAAAAATTAAATCGACTAGGTGTTAAATACCCATAAGCTGTAACCCTTGGGTTGCAATTAACTACGACTTTAGTGATAATTGCACTAACAAAGAAAAGGCAAAATACGCGAAAACGTGTTACGCAAAACCACCGGTCTAAGGATAATACTCTCTTTATCTACGACAGCGGAGTCACCGTGTTATTAGGTACATCCTGTGGTTTTTCTTTTATTAACTCTATTTGTATTGTAAAAGGTTATTAAAATGAAAAAATTATTACTCGTTACTGCCATTACTGCTTTAACAATGACATCTATTGTATCAGCGCCGAAAGCGCAAGCCGCTGATATTGCAAGAAGTATATGTGAGTATGTTGCTGCAGACGACAAAAGGCGTATGCGTTCATTCTTAAAAGCGCATAGATTAAGAATTCGCGATATCTTTTCAGATATTAAGTGTAACGGTCAAAACTTGTTAGAATTTTCTGCTACCAAGGGTTCAGTTGAAACAGGCTCTTTGATGATTAGTAAATTACCAAGGGACGTTGTTTCTGAAAATCTACCCCTTATTCAACATGGATCGCAACCATTAATCGACGCTGCAAACGAACGGGTTGGTGGTTAGTGGTTTATTTTCCTGTAGACGTTTAACTCAAACTGATAACCATTGAATTAAGTACATGAGAAATTTTTTATTTCAATTACTGCAAGTTCAATGGCTATAAGTTCAATGTTTTACTAGTCAATAATTCTTGTGTCATTAAAAGGCTAGCATTTGCTAGCTTTTTTCTATTAACCTGTACTGGCAAGAAAATATTATTAATTTCAACTAGCCACCCTATAGAAAACTGATTAAAATCACGCTCGACTTTAATAACATCGGTTTAATTAATGACGAATAAACGTAGCTACATCAAGAGTAATAACGCTTTAGTATTAACCGGTGGAGGAGCACGCGCCGCCTATCAAGTTGGTGTTTTGTCTGCGATAGCTAAATTTATGCCACGCAATCATGGTGTGCCTTTTCCAATTATCTGTGGTACATCAGCAGGTGCTATCAACTCAACCGCATTAGCTTGTTATGCCTCCTGTTTTCAATTGGCGGTCAAAAAGTTGGAGTGGGTCTGGAAAAACCTCGATCCTGAAAGAATTTATCATACGGATCCCCTACGTGTGTTTAGTCACTTAATCGGTGGTGTTTTAGGTAACTTTCAGGCAGATTATGCCAATAAAAGTGCCCGAAGCTTATTAAACAACGCACCACTTAGGCAACTGCTTGAAACTGTAGTAGATTTTAGCCGAATAGATACCAATATTAGACGCGGTTATCTCTCCGCAGTATCGGTTACAGCATCAAGTTATTCCAGCGGTGACTCGATTAGTTTTTTTCAATCAGAAGCGTCTATTTCGCCTTGGTTTAGATCAAAGCGACGGGGCGAGCCTACGCAATTAAACAGCCAACATTTAATGGCCTCAGCGGCCATTCCATTAGTTTTTCCGTCTGAAAGAATACAACGCCATCATTTAGGCGATGGTTCAGTTCACCAATTGTCTCCGTTAAGTCCTGCCATCCACTTAGGAGCAGAAAAAATATTTATTGTTGGTGTCGAGCAACCAAAAGAACCGCTTCATGCGGTTGAAAATAACCCACATCCACCAACAACAGCGGCAATCGCAAGTCACTTACTTGATTCTGTTTTCTCAGATACCCTGCAAAGTGATATTGAACGCATGGTGAGGGTTAACAACACCTTATCGCTAATTCCAGATGCAAAGAAAAAAAACATTACCGGTTTAAAAAATATTGAATCCTATCTGCTCAACCCTAGTCATGACTTTAACCGTATTGCGGTGAAATATTACGATAAACTGCCGTTGTCGATTCGACTATTATTACGCAGCATGGGGATTCACAATGACGCGGAATCTAGCTTAGTTAGCTACTTATTGTTTGAAAAAAACTATTGTAAGGAGTTAATAAACCTCGGCTTTAATGACGCGCTTGAGCAAGAAACTAAAATTCGCCAATTTCTTAATATCTAAGCCATGTTAATTAAAAAGCCTTGAACAAGCTTGTTGGTTTAACAACTCATTCCTACCGTCAAATAAGCTAATGCCCTTCTTGGACAAAACGTTCAGCTCGCTCTACCCGTCTGGGTTTGCCACGTACAATTAAGGTATCTTGTGATTGTAATATCGTGTCAACGTCAGGCTCTTCGCTTTCAATGTTATTGCGACGTAATGCGACAACAATAACACGGCGCTCATCTAGTTTTAATGAACCAATTGAATGGCCATTAGCAAAAGAATCATCTGCTAATATAATCGCATGCGCAAATTCAATACGGTCAATACTATCAGGGCTCATATCAGTATGTTCGCCTTGAAAGAAACCATGTAAATGATTGTAGTGGTTCTTACGCTCTTTTTGCACACGGCGAACAATTCTAGAAAAAGGCACGCCTGATAATGACAAAACTTGAGACACTAGCATTAAACTGCCTTCTAGGCTCTCTGGAACCACTTCATTTGCACCCGCCGCATGTAATTCGTCTAACTGATCGTCGTTGCGGGTACGCACTAAAATAGGCACGTTAGGCGATAAAGAACGTACTTTTTGAATAACATCAAGTGATTGTTTATCTTCACCAAAGGCGATAACAACCAACTTAGCTTTTGATAACTGTGCAGCATGCAACAATTCAGCCTGCCTAGAAGAGCCAAAAAGCACGTTTTCGCCCGCTTCTCTTGCTTTGCTTGTCCGTAAGGGGTCAATATCAATAGCGACAAAGTCGATCGACTCTTGTTTTAAGAAGCGGCTAACGGTTTGTCCAATACGGCCAAAGCCGCAAATAATAACATGATCACTGAGTGTGGTACTTTGAGGTAATTCTTCTAACGCTTGGCTGTCCAGTGGTTTATCACGGCTCAACCAAAGTGCCCAGCCGCGCGCATGACTGATCATATAAGGCGTTATTGCCATACTTAGCACCCCCGTACCCAGTAAGATAGATGCTGTGGTTTCAGGTAACACTTCAACTTGGCTAGCTAAGGCAATTAAAACAAAACCAAACTCACCCATTTGCGCCAACATAATACCAGCGGCCCAAGCATCTTTAGAGGACTCTCCAGCACGTTTTGCTAGTAAAACAATCACCAGAACTTTAATCGCCATAAAACAGACTAACAGCGAAATAATGATCAAAGGAGAGGAAAAAACAACATTAATATTGAGCTTCATGCCAACAGTGACAAAAAACAAACCCAGTAAAATATCACGATAGGGTCTAATGTCAGCTTCAAGCTGATGTTTATATTGGCTCTCTCCTAACATCATACCCGCTAAAAATGCTCCTAACGCCATCGAAAGGCCAAACCACTGTGTTAATGCTGATGCCACTAAGGTCACGAGTAATGTGGTTAATACGAATAATTCATCGGTTCTAACTTGAGCAACTAAATTGAATAATCTAGGTAATAACCATTTACCAGCGAATAATAAGAGTGAAACAACAAATACTCCTTTAACTAGTGCAAATAATAACGCCATAATAAAAGAAGAATCGCCGCCTTGGGCTAATAAAGGGATAATAATTAACAATGGCACCACGGCAACATCTTGAAACAGCAGCACTGCCACAGATAATTGCCCTGACTTTTTCTTCATGCCACCGCTTTCACTTAACTGGCGAATAACAATAGCGGTAGAAGAAAGTGCTAATATACCGCCAATGGTGATTGCCGCATCTAAGCTTTGCCCTAAAAACATCGCCACCAACATAAATAACACAAGTGAAATAATCACTTGTAAGCTACCCACAGTAACCACCAGATGCCGCATAGAAACTAATTTAGGTAATGAAAATTCAAGCCCAAGGGTGAAAAGTAGAAATACAATACCTAGTTCAGCAAAATGTTCATAATTAACATGCTCTTGAGCGATAGCTAAGCCATGGTCACCCACCAACACACCTGCCACTAAATACGCCAAAATCGCTGGCAATTGCAAGCGTCGAAAAAGCCAAACAATTAACACGGCACTGGACAATATAGCGAGTAATTCAAGGTGACCTGTCACATGTATTCCTTCGAAGGTGATAAAAATGAAAATTGCATAATAGTTGCAGAATAGCCCTGGTTGAACTGCTTATTAATAGCCACTTATTCACCAGCGCCTTCAAATGAGGCTACTATGAAACGCGTAATCCAACAAATTGAAAGCGTTTACACAATATTTGTCTGTTAAGTGTAGCCTTGTAGAGGCTGTTTTGTCTAAAGTATTTCTCATCTTTTTAGAAAAAAACGCTTAAAAACGGTCACTTAACCTAGCGTCTTACTTTCCTCCGCTTTTAAAATCACTTTAGCTAGATATGGCTATAAACAGCGTAAATTGACGATTCTCACTAAATACTTAATAAAACATGCCAACTAAAGCCGTAGGCACGATTTTTGCTTAAATTAACTAAAAACAATAACGTCAAAATTATCAGGACAATTTATGCGGACAGTCAATGTTGTTAACTACCCTAACTCCAAATTTAATGCCTTCACATTATTTCAACATAATGAACAGCAAGCCCAACGTAATTTAGCCTTACTTGAGCAATTGCAAACGACCTTAGATGTAAAAAACCTTATCAACATTTTCGCAATTGAAGTGGCAAAGTATCTTGATTTTACTGGGATTTACTTTAAACATGTCGATGTGAGTGCTACCGCCAGAGGCAGCCGCCAAGCTAAAGCAGAACGTCAATTTGAATTAAAAATTAATGATCAGTTTTTGGGCATAATTACCTATGCTGTCAACACGCCAATAAGTATTAGTGATGATAAAGTCTTGACCGAACTGCATCAATTACTGATTAACCCTTTAAATAATGCGGTGAAATATCACCAAGCAATGCAATTAGCAATGCAAGATAGCTTAACCCTATTAGGCAACCGACGTAGTTTTGACGAACAAATTAAACGCTCTATGGCTCAAGCAAATCGTAGACAGGCTAGTGTCGGCTTAATTTTTTGTGATTTAAACAAGTTTAAAGCCGTTAACGACTCATTTGGTCACGCTATAGGCGATAACGTCTTAATACATTTTGCCAAGGCATTACGACAAAGTGTTCGAGATACTGACTATGTTTTCCGTTTTGGTGGAGATGAATTCGCGATTATCGTCACTGATGCTACGAGACCATCATTAACCGTCATCGAGCAGAGAATTTACCACGCTATGTCACAAGATAAATTCTTAACAAAGTATAATGTTACCAGTAGCTTAGGTTTAACTTTTATGAACAGATCTGACGACGTGACAAGCTTTTTTCAACGTGCAGATAAGGATCTATATTCACAAAAAATGAATATGCCACAAAAGTTTAGTTTCGCTTCCAAAGGCTAATCTAAGTACTTTATTCGCTCAGCTTAAAGTGGAAAGGTTGAGGGTTTAACTGATACTCACTATAAACTCAGTACTACCTGAGTAATAATAGTAGTAATAAAACTATTAATTAAATTCGCGTAACGCAAGTGACTTTTCATGAGGTGTTGCACCCACATATAAGCGGCAAAACCTGACCGCTTTGGCAAAACTTTTTGGGCCAACTTTTGCCATTACTCGGCGTAAGAACGCCAAATCAAGTGCAAAATTAACACTATAATGTTCCATCGCCTGATCGATACTGGGATAACTCACCCCATCAAAGCAAAACGCTTGCTCTACCTCTTCGTTAACCATTTCAATGCCATTAAGCACTAACGGCCAGCCATGAAAATTCACTCGGTCTCTTGCAACTTCATACATAAACCAAGCACTTTTTTGAAAGCCAGAAAAACTGCCCTCTTCAAAGCCAGCATTCGCTAATTCGTCTTGTGTCCAATTAAGGCCAATAGCTAGGTCTTTACGGTACTTTTGGATTAAATAGACTTTGACACTTTTTTCAACTTGCCAAATGCTGCGCACTTCGGCTTGGTTGGCCGCACGCGCGCATTCTGCACAACTAGGTAAGGTCAATGGCTCATGCGAGCAGTCAAAAACTAAATGCTCTGAATGGGGGAAAGTGAAAGAATGCCCTGCTGGTTCAGCACAAAACCAGCAGTGATGTCGATAGTTAAAGGGTACGTCGATATAAGTGTTATCAAACTGCATAAATACTAACCCGCGTTATTATCAAAGCACTTAAAAGGACTATTTCCGTCTTTTATTTGCAGTTTTACTTACTGGAGCATTTTTTTGAGTTTTAGTTTTCTCTTTTGCTCTGCGCTTAGCTGCTGGTGTGGCTTCAGCCTTTTTACGCGCCAGTAATTGATTCTTATCTTGTGTGGCTTTATAACGGCTTTTCTTTAATGGCGCATCTTCTTTAGCGTCATAATGTGCAGGTAAAGGTCGGTCTAATTCATAACCCGGTACGACAATACGCTCAAATTTACGCTCAATTAAGGCTTCAATATTATCAAGGAACTGCTCATCTTTAGGACTAACTAATGATATAGCCGTACCTGATTTACCTGCTCGGCCTGTGCGACCAATACGATGTACATAATCTTCAGGCAAGAAAGGTAAATGATAGTTAACCACATAAGGTAAATTAGCAATATCAAGACCACGCGCAGCAACATCAGTAGCGACTAAAACTCGAACACTGCCATCAACAAATTGCTCTAGTGCTTTATTACGCGCACCTTGAGTTTTATCACCATGACATAAAGCGGTTTTTATACCGTCAAGTTTTAGCTCATTCGCTAAAATATTGGCACTTTCTTTAGTACCAGCAAAAACTAATACTTGCTGCCAATTATTAACCCCAATAAGCTCCGACAATAGCTCAGCTTTACGGGTTTCAGAAACCCAATAAACCGATTGCTTTACTTTACCTGAGGTAGAGTTTTGACGTGCTACTTCAATGGTTCTTGGTGTTTTCAGAATTTTCTTTGCTAGCGTTTTAACTTTATTTGAAAATGTCGCAGAAAACATCAAGGTTTGATGTTTTGCCTTGATCATTGCCACAATACGTTCTATGTCGTTATAAAAACCCATATCAAGCATACGGTCTGCTTCATCAAGCACAAGAAACTGCACTTGAGACAAATCTAAGTTGCGCTGTTCAAGATGTTCAATTAAACGTCCTGGTGTTGCCACTAATACATCGACACCAGTTTTAAGCATTTTAGTTTGTGGTGGCATATTAACACCGCCAAAAACGACACCCGAACGCAAGGGTAAAAACTCACCATAGGTTTTTACATTTTTTGAAATTTGTGCCGCTAATTCACGTGTTGGCGTTAAAATTAGTGCCTTAACAGTCGTTGTGGTGTCAAATCCATCAAGATTAGGCTTCACTTTTTTCGCTAAACTATCAAGAATAGGCAAAGTAAAAGCCGCTGTTTTTCCGGTCCCTGTTTGAGCACTGGCTAAAACATCAACACCGGTACGAATAACAGGAATAGCTTGTTGTTGAATCGGCGTTAAATTTTTATAACCGCATGCTTTTACCGCTTTTAGTAAATTAGCCGATAAACCTATTGCATCCACACTCATCACATCACCATTTCTGTATTATCGTAAAAACGCACCTGCCTTAAAGCAGTACGCCAAAATATTAAGTCGCGCAGTATAGCAGCTTTATTAGCACTTGCTTGTATTAAATCAATACCAATTTTATCAGCTACTTTTTATTCCAAATGCCTTTGGTTAAATTAAAGCGTTGTTGCTCCTCTTCATCAGGCTGGTAAGTCGGTAATAGGCCCTTATCTTGTTGGCGGTGATAATCTTTAGTTATTTGCACCACCACTTTAGAAAGCATAAATAACGCCGTAACATTAAAAATGGTCATTAATCCTGTCGACAAGTCGGCTAAAGCGATCACTTCAGGTAAGGTAGCTACAGAGCCAAAGACCAACATCAACAGAAAACCAATACGTAAAAACCATCTTCCGAGGAAATTATCCATATTTAAATACTTTAAATTATTATCGGCATAGGCGAAATTTGCCACTATCGAGGTAAAGGCAAACAGCAATATGGCGATAGTAATAAAGTCGCTCCCCCAGGCTCCTACTTGATGGCTAAGGGCTTGTTGCGTTAATTGAATGCCTTGCGCTTGGCTGCCCGTATCTTTAAAAAGTAAGATCAAAATTGCCGTACATGAACATATGACAATCGTGTCAAAAAACACGGCCAACATTTGAATATAACCTTGTGAAACAGGATGCGGAGGAAAAGGCTCTGCAGCAGCGGCAGCATTGGGCGCGCTACCCATACCGGCTTCATTAGAATACAAACCACGTTTAACCCCTTGCACTATCGCCGCCCCCACCAGACCACTACCGGCTTCTTTTAAACCTAAGGCTGAAGCGAAAATATCACTAATAATCATCGGCACTTTTTCAATATTCAAGCCAATAACACTAAAGCAAACCAGTATATAAAGTAAGCCCATAAAAGGCACCGTGAGCTCAGCAAAACGAGCTATATTTTTTAGTCCGCCAAAAATAATAAAACCCGCGGCAATAGTAATAACGATACCTGTGTAAAGTGGGTTAAAGCCGTACGAGCCATTAAATGCACTGGTAATAGAATTCGCCTGCACAGCACTAAAGACAAAGCCATAACCAAAAAATAAACAAAGTGAAAAGGTAATAGCTAATTTTTTATTCTTTAAACCTTTACTCATATAATACGCGGGGCCACCACGAAAATTACCCAAGCTGTCGCGTTCTTTATAGAGCTGCCCTAAAGCACTTTCAGCGAATGCCGTTGCCATGCCGACTAAAGCAATCAACCACATCCAAAAAACAGCACCGGCACCACCCAGTGAAATCGCCACAGCTACGCCCATTAAGTTGCCCGTACCCACCCGCGCCGCCAACGATGTGCACAGCGCTTGAAAAGAAGAAATACCTTGGCTAGAGCTTTTACGACTGGTTTTTAAAATAGTAAACATGTGAAAAAATCGCGTAATTTGTAGCCCTTTCAAACGAAAAGTAAACCAGATCCCGCAAGCACTCAGCAGATAAATTAAAATACTGCCCCATAAATAGCCGTTAATAGTGCCTACCCATAATTCAATGACACTGGGTGCAATTACACTTGGTTCTACCACATTATTCTCCGAAGGTTCTATGGTTAGCAATAGCGCAGATTGGATAGGCGAAAACTATTCACTCTGCTTATGTTTAGCTATATTAAATTTGCTATTAATTGTTTGTTGTTGGAAAAAGCTTTTTATTATTAGATAAAACCTTGTTATTCGATAACGCTAATAAGGTAACTATTAGCTATCACTTAAAAATTTAGTACCAAAGCATCAACGCAGGCTAATCATTAATCGATAAGACAACTGAAGCGCTTGATTGACTAAGAATGAGCTGAGTAATGGCATTTATCTTCAGTAGTTTAACAAAATTGTCTACGATACATCTAACTTTATCACTAGCATAGCGACTAAAAACAATGGTAATGGCCACTCGTATCGTAAAAAATAGTTTATGACTAGTAACCTTGTAGCTAAGGTCAGTTTTGAAAATGTTTTATATTGTTGGACTGGGTGGCATCCATAAAAAATGCCGACAATCGCTTATCGGCATTTTTAACATCACTTGTTTATCGTCGCTTTAATCTAGCAAATTACAAAGCCTTAAATATTTGTTCAACCGAGTCTTTTGCATCGCCAAACAACATTTGAGTGTTGTCTTTAAAAAACAATGGATTTTGTACGCCAGCATAACCTGTGTTCATTGAACGCTTAAAGACAATAACATTTTTCGCGTGCCAAACTTCCAGTACCGGCATACCCGCAATCGGGCTAGTTGGATCTTCAGCCGCTGCTGGGTTTACCGTATCGTTTGCACCTATGACTAAAACCACATCAGTTTTAGCAAAGTCATCATTAATTTCATCCATGCTAAGCACAATATCGTAAGGCACTTTAGCTTCGGCTAATAACACATTCATATGCCCAGGTAAGCGTCCTGCCACCGGGTGAATAGCAAAGCGCACATCAATACCTTTGGCTTTTAAAGCTTGAGTCATTTCATAAACCGGATACTGTGCTTGCGCTACTGCCATACCGTAACCTGGCGTAATAATAACCGACTTTGCGCCGTTCAACATATCGGCTACCGATTCTGCGTTAATTTCAATGTGGTCGCCATAATCGGTCTCTGTGTCTATAACGACATTGGTACCAAAACCCCCAGCGATAACACTGATAAAAGAGCGATTCATGGCTTTACACATAATGTAAGAAAGAATAGCCCCTGATGACCCCACTAATGCGCCGGTAACAATTAACAAATCATTATTAAGCATAAAGCCTGCGGCTGCGGCTGCCCAACCTGAGTATGAATTGAGCATGGACACCACCACTGGCATATCTGCACCACCAATTGAGGCGACTAAATGCCAACCAAAAACTAAGGCAATAAAGGTCATCAGATATAATGTGTTATCACCGCCACCTTGTTGAACAAAAGTCACTAGCAAAATAATGGCTATGATACCCGCTACTAAATTTAACTTATGTCGCTGAGGTAACATGAGTGCGGCCGAGTTAATAATACCTCGCAACTTGGCAAACGCGACAATTGAACCAGTAAAGGTGACCGAGCCAATAAATACCCCAAGAAACACCTCAACTAAATGAATATTAACCGCCATTTGCTGACTGTCACTAAAGGTAGCCATTACCGAATGGTCCATTTCAAAATAGCTATTAAAGCCAACTAATACCGCCGCTAAACCAACAAAGCTGTGCAGTATTGCCACTAACTCTGGCATTTGGGTCATTTCAACTTTTTTCGCTAACCGCAGGCCAATAATAGCGCCGATCACCATAGTCACTAAAATAATCCAAACATTGTCGACACGAGGATCGGCAATGGTCGCAATAAGCGCGATGGCCATACCGACAATACCATACCAATTACCTGTTTCAGCCGTTTGTTGTTTACTGAGTCCTGACAAGCTAAAAATGAACAATAACGCAGCAATAATATAAGCTGCACTGATTAAACCTTGAGAAAATTCCATTAAAGTGTCCCTTATTTTCTAAACATTTTTAACATACGTTTAGTGACAACAAAGCCACCAACAATGTTGATAGTGGCAATAAGTATTGCGACACCGGCGAGCACTTGTATTAGTGGATTACTATTGCCCACCTGTAAAATTGCGCCAACAATGATAATGCCAGAGATGGCATTTGTGACACTCATCAGGGGTGTATGCAGCGAATGGCTAACATTCCACACCACGTTGTAACCAATAACACAGGCTAAAACAAAGACGGTGAAATGAGAAAGAAAATCCGCAGGAGCAACACTGGCAACCCAAGCAAAAAGCAAAGCACCAGCAGCCATCAGGCTATATTTTTTAACTGGGCTCACCGGTTCTTTAACTTTAACCTCAGGCGCTTTAACTGCTTCAGCTTTAGGCTTAACAGGCGCAGCACTGACCTGAATAGCCGGCGGTGGAAAAGTAATTTCATTTGATTTAACAACGGTCATATTGCGAATAACGACATCGTCAAAATTAATATTAAGCGTACCGTCTTTTTCTTTGCACAAGAGTTTTGCTAAGCTGACTAAATTATTCGCATATAACTGTGATGCTTGATTCGGTAAGCGAGAAACAAGATCGGTGTAACCAATTATTTTCACACCTTTTTCATTAACGACTTTACCTGCTTGGGTTAATTCACAATTACCGCCACCCGCTGCCGCTAAATCAACAATAATACTGCCCGTTTTCATCGATTCAACCATTGCGGTTGTAATAAGCTTAGGCGCAGGTTTGCCTGGGATCATAGCGGTGGTAATAATGATATCAACATCTTTTGCTTGCTCAGCAAACAAGGCCATTTCAGCATCAATAAAAGCTTTGCTCATCTCTTTTGCGTAACCATCACCAGAGCCTGTGTCTTCCGGCTCTTCATAATCAAGCTCAAGAAACTCAGCACCCATGCTTTCTATTTGTTCTTTAACTTCAGGTCGGGTGTCGAATGCTCGTACAATCGCCCCTAAGCTACTTGCTGTCCCTATGGCAGCTAAACCGGCAACACCGGCACCAATAATCATGACTTTAGCGGGTGGCATTTTACCAGCAGCGGTTATTTGCCCGGTTAAAAAACGACCAAACTGATGTGTCGCTTCAATAACGGCACGATAACCAGCAATGTTGGCCATCGAGCTTAACGCATCCATTGATTGACTGCGGGTCATTCTTGGTACCATCTCCATAGCTAAGGTGGTAATTTTTTTATCTTTTAACGCCGCTAAAATATCCTCATTTTGTGCAGGAGCAATAAAACCAACGAGATAAGCCCCCTCCTTCATGGCAGCAATTTCGTCAAGCGTAGGAGGATTTACTTTAAAGATAATATCAGACTGCCAAACATCCTTCTTAACCGCAACACTGGCACCGGCATCAATAAATTCTTGATCCGTAAAGCTTGCTTTAGTGCCACAACCTTTTTGTATTTTTACCTCAAAACCAAGCTTGAGTAATGACACTACCGCAGTTGGCGCACTAGCGACTCGGTTTTCACCTGACAATGTTTCTTTCGGTATACCAATAATCATATATCACCTTTATTTACACATAAAACACCTAATAATAAGCTCAGCACATAGTCTTATGTGTTGAGCTTATTTGCTAAGTATCTCATCCGACTGGACGTTAAAATTATTATTATTACTAACTACTTATAATGTTTTACCATTAATTGCTTAATCTTCATACATCAAGCTGGTTTATTTTTAGTATAACTTAAGCGTTATAACTATAGCCTAAAGGTCTAATTTGCTCTCTAACAGGAATAGATTAATATAAAGGCATAAATTCGAAAAAAGGAAAAATAGATGATTTATCGATTAGCTGACTTAGTACCCAAGTTAAATAAGAGTAATTTTATAGCCCCCAATGCCACACTAATAGGTGACGTTACCCTAGGCGAAAATACTAGCATTTGGTTTAACGTGGTTATTCGTGCTGATGTTGCCAGCATTACCATTGGTGAGAATACCAATATTCAAGACGGTTCAATTTTACATGTTGACGCTCAATTCCCAATGACCGTAGGGCGCAATGTTACTGTGGGCCACAAAGTCATGTTGCATGGTTGTACCATAGGAGATAATACCCTAGTGGGCATGAATGCGGTGGTACTCAATGGTGCTAACATTGGCAAAAATTGCTTAATTGGTGCTAACAGTTTAGTTACTGAGAACATGCAAGTGCCGGACGGACATCTCGTTTTAGGCTCGCCGGCTAAAGTTATTAAAGTGCTTGATGAGTCAACCCAAGATATGTTCACTAAATCAGCTATGCACTATGTTGAAAATGGTCAACGTTATTTAAAGGACCTAGAACCAGTAGATTCGTGATTATTGCTACAATGAAATGATTTTAGCTAGTATTTTCACCGTCTTTTTGAGCGTTATAATGGCGGAGAAAAAAACCTTAGACGTCATGAGTCAAATCATCAACATAAACCTTAAATAATGGTTTATGTTGAGAAAACGTTAGCGTCATACTAGAACTTTTAAAGAAAAATTAACGCAAACGATTTAATATAGATTTTATAATAATTCGTTTTATATGTTATTTAAGGTCTCAGTAACTGCCATATTTTGTTAAGAAAACTTAAGGTGATAAAAATTAAAACGTTGCAATATAAAAGCCTTAGTCTAAATTATTGTTAAATTGACAATATTCTTGTCATTACGCTGTTACATTACAATTTTCACTATTAAAAGCCTTGAGGTGTTTTACTTTTGTCTGAGCTGATTAACTATAAACATTTGCGTTACTTCTGGGCTGTAGCACATGAAGGCAGTATAGCTAAGGCAAGTAAACGCTTACATATAACACCTCATACCATTAGTGGCCAACTCTCGCTATTAGAGGCTCGCATGGGCTGCGCCTTGTTTGAAAAACAGGGCAGAAACTTGGTGTTAACAGAGCCCGGTAGAACCGCGCTGAAATATGCTGATGAAATTTTCAAATTAGGCCATGAGCTCGGTGGTGTCATGCGAAGTTCTGCTTCATGTAACCAGACTGAGTTTATGGTCGGTGTCGCCAGTTCGCTACCTAAAACTATTGTCTGTAAAATTATTGAACCGGCATTGCTGATACCTGGCGGTCTTAACTTAATCAGCACAGAAGGTCCTGTTTTAGGTCTATTGGCTGACCTATCTATGCACAAATTAGACATGGTTATCAGTGATGCCGCTACTAACAATACCTTAGGAACTAGTGTTTTTAATCATTACCTTGGCGAATCTGGCTTGACGTTTTTTGGCGTTCCTGAATTAAAAAAAAGCTTAGCCTCAAACTTTCCAAAATCTCTGCACCATGCGCCAATGTTATTACCCACAACACAATTTGGCATCAGGCAGTTATTTGATCAGTGGATACATAAGCAGAAGATATTTCCTAATGTTGTTGGCCAGTTTGATGACAGTGCTTTATTAAAGTCATTCGGCCAACGAGGTCTTGGTGTTTTCTTTATGCCGACAGCAATAGCCGATGAGGTCTGTCAGAACTTTGGTGTGCAAATTATTGGCCAAACTGATGATGTAAAACATAGATTTTATGCGATTTCGGCCGAGCGTAAAGTCAGTCACCCTGCCGTTTTAGCTATTTGTAAAACGGCAAGAACCTGCATCTTCCGTGATTAAGCTTTGCTAATAGCGGTGCTACTTCAAGTTGGAGTACATATTGACTAATTAAGTCACATTGTTCAAAGCTTGTGAATATCCAATAATTTGCTTAATTGAATTATAATTGTAATCACCATCCCCTACTTATTTTATCTCAATAAAAACTCTTTTTTTATAGGCCTTTTTTGGACCCTTTGTAGGTCGGACTTCAGTCCGTCAAGGGATTAGCCTGATGATTAACGCGATAGGTCAAAAAAATCTGCAGCGCGCTATTATTATTTTCGCTCACCATTTATACCAAAACCAGTTAAATTTCATTTAACCTGATGGACTAAAGTCCAATCTACATTGGGTAACCGTTCAGCGGATGATTAATGTAATGGGGGGGAAAGTCCTTTGTAAATTGTAAATCGGACTTCAGTCCTTCAAGCGAACGCATAAGTTGATGCACAAAAACCTAACAGAAAAAACAAACTCACAGTTGTTACTTTTAACTGAAAGCTGAAAGCTGATAGCTGATAGCTATTTTTACTAACAGCCGCCTCTTAAAACCTGATGAGCCAAATATGAATAGCCAAGTTCATTTCATCTGAGGCGACAATAATTAGTTAAAACTGAGCCTTAATTTAATCGCTGTGATTTAACGCCTCACTGCTGCATTAATTTCAGTTGCAATACTCTTATCGATAAATTCGACTTAATATGTCGTTTAATTCGACTTTTTATTTTCTCTTTTGTGGCCGAAACTGCATTTTTATCAATGTATCTGAAATAAACGCTACATTAACTTTATATCAACCTATTATAAACTTGAGCGTAACTTTTTATAAAGTGAATATTAACCTAGATATTTAAGGGAGAAAATGAAAATCATCAAGCAAAATAATGAATTGTCGAGTTCACCATCTGCGTTCAGCTTTCGCTCAGTATTGAGCTGGAGATTCTTGATTCGGTTCGCTTTATTTAGCCTATTTTGGGGCTTACTTACCCGTTGGCAGCAAAATTCTCTGGGCCTAGGTATTGTTTTTATTGCCATGGCTAGCGTGCTTAGCCTCTATTTAGCGCCACAACAAAAAAAACGCCATCAGTGGCTAAAAAAACCATTCAATATTCTATCATTTTTATATTACTTCTATGTTCAATCTTTGCGAGGCGGATGGTCTATCGCTAAACTGGCACTTAGCCCTAAGCTAAAGCTTTCGCCTGGCTTTATAAAATATCACACAGATTTAGCCAACGACTCGCAAGTATTTACCTTTATGCAAGTGCTAAGTTTATTGCCCGGTACCGTAAGCGCTAGACAAAATGCTCAAGAGCTCACCATTCATGTGCTGGATATGAACACCTTCAATCAGGCCGAAATAGACGATTGCCAAATACGTATTAAACAGCTTTTAGACACTAGCGGTCAATCACTTATTGATGGTGAAAAGTGATGATAACCCTATTAGTAATTGCCACCATAGTGTTAGCTATTTTACTGCTGTTAAGTTTGCTGTTTGTCTTGCGCGCACCAAGTTACGCAGATTGTATTTTAACAACGCAATTAGTGGGCACTATCGGTGTTGCTATATTGGCACTTCTGTCGGTTATTCAAGATCAGCCTTATCTGCTTGATGTCGCCTTAGTACTTGCATTGTTAACGTCGATAACGATTGTAACTTTCACCCAACTTAGAGGTAAATCTCAATGAATTTAGCTGATATTTTTAGTGTGATATTTTGCTTAGCAGGGTTGTTTTTTTTCTTTGCTGGCACGGTGGGTTTAATACGATTCCCCGATGTACTCAGTCGCCTACATGCACTAACCAAGGCTGACAATCTAGGTCTTGGATTAATGGTAATGGGGTTATTACCACAACTGTCTTCACTGACTGATGGCTTAAAGTTAATGCTTGTTTGGGGCTTGGTTATATTCTCCAGTGCCGCTTGTAGCTATTTAATTGCCTCTCAAGTGATTAACGAGCAATCCTTAAAAACACCAGCACCCCCTTCAGTTGAGAGTAAATGATGAACCTAGTGATGATTTTTGATGCTCTGTTAATCTTCAGTATGCTTACCCTTGGCTGGATGAGTATTTTCTCTGTCTCACTTTTTCGCTGTATCGTATTTTTTGTTTGTTTAGGCCTTTTAGCCGCTATTGCTTGGGGACAGCTTGGGGCCTTTGATGTCGCTATTGCCGAAGCCGCTATTGGTGCCGGCATCACCGGCGCTTTATTGCTGGCTGCATGGAATCAAATTAGGTCTCACCGCACAAAAGCAATTGAGCCAAATGTGACTAACGCTAAGACAAGTCAAAAGGATACTAGAGAGCATGTTTAACAAATTAGATATTGAATATGACGGCCCCGCAGTCAATAAAAGTGCATTAAGCTTAATTGCCTCAGTATTGGTTACCGGGCTTTTATTAGCCGTAACGATAACAATAGTACTTAGCGATAAGGGACATAACACTGGCCTAGCCTCTTTAATTACTCAGAATATCGAGCTTAGTGGTGTTACTAACCCAGTTACCGCTGTGTTACTCAATTTTCGCGCCTACGACACCTTGCTTGAAATCGCGGTGCTACTGGTGGTTGTGCTGGCTATTTTACCAACGCGTGATCACCATGCTCCATTCTTTAAACGCATCGAAGTAAGCAAACAAAATTTGGTGCTATTGACACTGCAGCGTTGGATTACACCCGCAGTGGTTATTTTTGCCGGCTATTTGCTTTGGGCGGGTGCACATCAGCCTGGCGGTGCATTCCAAGCTGGCGCTTTATTAGCTGGTGCTAGCGTGCTGATGTTTCAAAGTGATACTTATCAGGTTAACTACACATCTTTTATGGCGCGTGTTTTGTTAGTGCTTAGTTTAGTTGTATTTCTCACTATCGGCACAGCCCTTATTTGGTTTGAAGGCAGCTTACTCACTTATCCCCTAGCATTTTCTGGCCTGCTGATACTGTTAATAGAAGCCTGCGCTACTGTCTCAATAACCCTTGCATTAGCCTCACTTTATAGCAGTTTTATTGCTAGTGGAAATATATCAGTTACCGACCATAAACACCGGACTATAAAATGACCTCTGCATTGCTTTACTCTATGGCTGGCTTAGCACTTTTTGCTATTGGCTTTTTTGGTGTGGTGGTGGCTAGCCATGTGATGCGAAAAATACTGGCGCTCAATGTCATGGGCGTGGGTATCTTTATGTTCTTGATTGCCTTAGCTAAACGCAATCCATTGGTGGTCGACCCATTGCCTCATGCTCTGGTATTGACCGGCATTGTCATCGCCGTAGCAGGCACCGCACTCGCCCTTAATCTAATGGTGCGAATTCATCACATGGATCAGTCTAGCCAAGAGCAAAGCGAGTGATGAATTACCTAAGCTCATCGCTGCTCTTGCCAGCCATAGTATTTTTGCCATTACTGGCAGCAATAATAGCGTTCCTTATCGGCCGAAACCGGCTACAAGGCCCAATAAATATATGTTTTTCACTAGCGCAATTTTTACTCGTTGTGTTAACAACCCTGCTGTTTTTAGATGAACAAACTTATCAAAGTCAGCGCTATGTCATTGGTGGTTGGGGAGCACCTCTTGGCATAGATCTCATTGTTGATGGTTTTTCAATCTTGATGATCGCGCTAACGGGCTTGCTTACGCTATTAATAACCCTGTATAGCGCCTCATATTTTTCAGATAAATATAACGCTAGCGAAAAAAGCTTACGTTTTTGGCCCTTGTGGTGGTTCTTAATCTCAGGGCTTAATGCCTTGTTTATGTCAGCAGATGCTTTTAACATTTATGTCTGTCTAGAGATTATCGGACTCTCTGCCGCTGCCTTGGTTGCCCTGCAAGGCAATCGCGCCGCCTTACAAGCCGCATTAAGGTATCTGTTAGTCGGTCTATTAGGTTCACTTTTTTACTTGTTCGCCATTGCCATTCTCTATCGTAGTCATGGCACGCTAGATTTAATCCAAATAGCTGAAACAGCCAACCATAGTTTTCCTGATAAGGTCGCGATGATCCTAATCACTATTGGACTTCTGCTCAAGATAGCTTTGTTTCCACTGCATTTTTGGTTACCACCCGCACATGCAAATGCCCCAACACCGGTTAGCGCGATACTTTCTGCGCTAGTAGTTAAGGCTTCGTTGTATATCTTAATAAAGTTTTGGTTTGACGTATTAGGCGAAACCATCACCTTGGGTGCTTCTCAAGTGTTAGGTGCTTTGGGTGGTGCAGGCATTATTTATGGCTCATGGTGCGCATTTCGTGCCACACAATTAAAGCTACTTATTGCTTATTCTACGGTTGCCCAACTTGGCTACATATTTTTATTGTTTCCGTTAAGTGAATACTCAATGGGGGTTAGCTCGTTTACTGGCTCTGCATCACAGGCAGCAGTCTATTTCATCGTTGCACATGCGTGCGCAAAAGCGGCAATGTTTCTAGCGGCTGGCAATTTGATCTTAGCGCAAGGTAATGGCGAGATTGCTCAACTCAAAGGTATCGCGGTGCGCGAGCCACTTAATGTTTTAGTCTTTGCTATCGCGGGCATCAGCCTTATTGGTTTACCGCCGAGTGCTGGCTTTATCGCCAAATGGTTATTACTCACCACGGCTATCGAAAGTGGTCAGTGGTGGTGGGTGATCGTCGTAATTACAGGAGGACTCTTAGGGGCACTGTATTTATTCAAAGTATTAAGTTTAGCCTTTTCTACAGACCCCGCAGTTGTTGAGTCTCCCACAGCAAAATCGACAGTGCCAGTGTCAAAGGTTATGACAACAGTCGCCCTAATACTTGCGCTGATCACCTTAGCCTTAGGTTTCAATGCAGAGTTTATTCTTAATATCAGTAATACAGTAACTGAGGTAAATGGTATATGAACATGAGCACACTATTACCTGCATTCATTGTCATTTGTCCTATTTTAGTTGGTTTGGCCGTTATGGCGACACCTGAGCATAGAGTCTTGCAGCGGCGAAGCCTAAATATTGGCGGCGCACTAATAACACTTAGCCTGATCGCTATGTTGTTGTCAGGTGTTGTCAATGGCTTAGACTTTGAAACACGCCTACCACTGTTACCTAATATTGACTTTGTTCTTCACGGCGATGCACTGTCACTATTATTTGTCAGCTTGTCAGGCCTGTTATGGTTTTTTACCACTATTTATGCCATCGGCTATTTTAAAAATAGCGCTAATCGAAGCCGATTTTTTGCCTTTTTTAGCTTATGTGTTGGTGCCACAATAGGCTTAGCGCTTGCTGGAAATTTAGTCACTTTTTTAATTTTTTATGAATTACTGACACTCGTTACCTACCCACTAATTGCCCACAAAGGCAACGCGGCATCGATTAAAGCGGCGCGCACCTATCTTATCTATACCATGATAGGTGGCGCATTGCTGTTAACCGGTGTGGTCTGGCTAAAAGTGCTAGCTGGACCACTCGACTTTACCTCAGCAGGTTTGTTGGCTGAGTTACCTGGATTAAACAACAGCCATTTACAGATCATTTTTGTCTTACTCATTGCTGGGCTAGGTGTCAAAGCAGCTTTGTTCCCTTTGCATGCTTGGTTACCTATTTCAATGGCCGCACCGGCACCAGTAAGTGCCTTGTTGCATGCCGTTGCCGTTGTCAAAGCCGGCGCGTTTGGTATCGTGCGCGTTGTTTATGATATTTATGGTGTCGAATTTGCCAGTGATTTAGGACTAACCGTTTTACTGGCCGTTATTGCTGGCTTCACCATCATCTACGGCTCAGTTAAGGCTTTGAGTCAGGACGATCTTAAAAGACGCTTAGCCTATTCAACCGTAAGTCAGGTCTCTTATATTGCGCTCGGTACTGCTATTGCAGGGCCAATAGCCACGATTGGTGGCCTAGTGCACTTAGTACATCAGGGTTTAATGAAAATCACGCTGTTTTTCTGTGCAGGTAATCTTGCAGAAACCCTGGGGGTTCATAAAATCAGCCAAATGAATGGTGCAGGTAAACGTATGCCCCTTACTATGGCAGCGTTCACCATAGCTGCATTTGGCATGATTGGTGTGCCTCCTATCGCCGGCTTTGTATCTAAATGGTATTTAGGTGTGGGTGCATTAGAAGCACAGGCCTATTGGGTGCTCGGCGTACTGGCTATTAGTAGCCTACTAAATGCCAGCTATTTTTTACCGATCATTCATGCCATTTGGTTCAAAGAGCAAGATCAGCCGTGGCCCAAAGAAGTACCTAAGTTGCGTTTAGAAACACATTGGATGCTACTACTACCACCTTTAATTACCGCTTTTTTCGCCTTAGCTGTTGGGTTATTTGCCTCAAGTGCTTATAGCCCACTCACTTGGTCTGCGTTAATTGCCTCACGTGAGTACCAAGCCATTTTCCCGGATATTTCAGGCATAGCACTTAAATACAGTACGGGTCACCTTTGGGTATTGATTTTACCCACTTTATTATTGTTTGCGATGGCGTTTAAAACTTTACGCGCTAAAGTCATTCGTTTGATCCCGCTTGCCCCATTACCCGCATTATTAGCGGCACTACTTGTGGTTAATGAAGATAGGGTCGAGCAGTCATTTTTACTATTAACCTCAGCCATTTGGCTTATTGCCGCGCTTTATGCCCAAACTTATATGGCTAACGATAACAAACGAAACCGTTTTTACCTGTTCTTTATCCTAACCATGATAGGCAACCTTGGCGTGGTGTTATCACAAGAAATTTCATCCTTTATTGCTTTTTTTGCACTGATGAGTTTCTCTGCTTACCCGCTGATCCTGCATTCAGAAAGTGACGAAGCACAGTCGGCGGCAACAACTTATATCCGCTGGGTGATATTTTCAGAAATAGTGTTATTTCTTGGCTTAGTGGGGAGAACTTATTACGCTGAATTTGGCACAAACGAGTTACCTGTTGTTTGGGTTTCAACATTATTGATTATCGGTTTTGGCGTTAAAGCCGGTTTGGCCACTTTGCATGTATGGCTGCCCAAAGCGCACCCCGTGGCACCCATACCCGCTAGTGCCCTGCTCAGTGCAGTTATGGTGAAAGTAGGTTTGTTAGGTTGGATACGTTTTCTGCCCTTAGGTGATGCAAGCATCAATGTCTTGGCCCAACCTATGATGGTGCTTGGATTTGGCGCCACTTTCTTGGCTGCCATTTATGGCGCATTGCAAGACAATGCTAAAACCGTATTAGCTTACTCAACGGTTAGTCAGCTCGGCATTATAGTCGCCAGTATTGGTTTTGCTTTAGCGACCCCTGACAGCTGGGCATTATTGTTGCCCGCTATAGTACTTTTTGCTATGCATCATGGTTTTGCCAAGGCAAGCTTGTTTTTTTGTGTTGGGCTCAGTTCAACATTAAAACCCGGCCATAAGCTCACTCCGTTTTTGTGGCTACTGGTATTAGTTCCAGCGTTATCATTAATCGGCTTGCCACTAAGCAGTGGTGCCTTAGCCAAAGCAGCACTTAAAGATGCCACTTCAAGCTGGCCATTGTTCTCCACGTTACTGGTTATGTCAGCTATAGGTACCACATTGCTGATGGGCAGGTTTATCGAACTGATGAGAGAGCAGGCGATATTAAAGGCATCGAGCGCTAAACCCAATTGGCGACTTATCTTGCCAACAGCGCTTTCAGCCTTGATGTGTTTAAGCTATTTTTATACGCCGCCGTTTGAATTCAAGCAGTTTCAGACAATCGTTTCAACGCTAAGTTGGTCTGCTGTTTGGCCAGCATTTACCGGTTTGTTGATCATTTTTGCCAGCACAAAACTACGCGCTAAATTACCCGTACCTCCGGCCGGCGATCTGTTAATTGTCTATCAAGCATTAGCAAGTTTAAGCGCTAAAACTTGGCAAAAAATTGCTAATTTAAATACCAGTATTGCTCTATATATCGACATAATGCTGGGTCATTTACACCTATGGTCACTAAGCGTATCAAGGCGTTTAAGCAAACAATTAACGCTTGATACGCCAGGCACTGTCATGATTGTTATGCTAGCCGCTCTACTCTATACCTTTTTAACTTAAGTCAATTTGTCTAATCAACAGCAGGAGATAACCCTATGAAACGTTTTAAACATATAATCATAAAAGTTAATGAGCAAACTAAGCCTGAACTTGATATCGCCGTATTACGAGGCATTGAACTGGCCAGTAAAACTGGAGCAAAAATAACGTTATTTGACGTAGTTGAACCGCATGCAACTATCCTCAGTAGTTATGCCGATATTGTCAGCCCTGCAGAGCTAACCGAATTTATTATCGCCCAGCGACTCGACCAATTAACTGATTTAGCACAGCAATTACAAAGCACTGGTTTAGACATTTCAGTCAGTGTCGCCAAAGGTAAAAACTTTATCGAAATCGTTAAAGCCGTTATTTTAAACAAAGCTGATTTACTGATCAAAGTGGCAAATAAAAGTGAAAAAAGCTTTGACAGCAATGACTTTCATATCATGCGTAAATGCCCCAAACCGGTTTGGTTAATTAAAGAACAGCAACAGGATACAGTTAAAAAGGTATTAGCTGCCGTCGACCTTTCAATGGAACAACATGCAGAAGGTCGCGCCCAAAATCGCATGATAATCGATATCGCCTCATCATTAAGTCAGTATAAAGATGCCAAATTAACCATCTTGTCATGCTGGTCGTTATATGGTGAGCAAGCTCTCAAACATGGCGCATTCACCAGAGTGTCTCCCGCTAAAATTGAAACCTTATTAAAGCATGAAGAACGCGAATACCAAGAGAGCCTTAATATCTTGGTGAACGAGTATACCCAGTACAAGTTTGAGCAAATATTAGCCAAAGGTGATCCAAAAACTATTATTCCTGCTTTTGTTAATGACAAGGGTATCGATGTTGTCGTTATGGGCACTATTGGCCGCTCTGGTATTCCTGGATTTTTAATTGGCAATACCTCTGAATCGGTACTTCAAGCGATTAATTCCTCAGTCATCACCTTAAAACCTGAGAATTGGGTCTCACCCATATATTAAGCACGGGCATATATAACGACTTCACTTCAAGCTAGATATTTCAACAAATTGAAAAAGAGCATAAGCACCGAAGATATAACGACAACTTAATCACAGTGTTACTGAATTTGATCATGATAGGAGAAAACAATGGTTTCTTTAAATAAGTTATTACTCGTAACCCCGGCAAACTCAATTCAAGCTGCAGTTGTTTCACAAGCAATTAAATTAGCAAAAAGTCATCACTCACACATCACCTTCTTTAGTGTGGTAGAAGAACTTCCTAAAGATCAGCTCGCATTGGTTACCCTATTGCCCTCGAAAGAGCTAATGGAAAATTTACAAAAAGATCAGCAGCGAGTTTTAAAAAAGAATATTGAAAAGTTTTATCACCCCGCTATTGCTGTCGACGCACAAAATGCAATCGGCGTACCTTTTATCGCCGTGATTAAAAAAGTACAGCAAGAAAACTATGATCTGGTGATATTAGCGGCCAGAACAGGTGAGCAAAGTCGAAGAAGGTTTTTTGGTAGTACCACAATTCACCTCATGAGGAAATGCCCTTGTCCGCTACTAGCGGTTGGTACAAAAGCAGATGAGCCAATTAAGCGCATAGTGGCCGCTATAGATGTGTATGCGCCAAGCGAAGAAGGACTCGCGCTTAACAATACCATATTAACATGGGCCGCCCATTTAGCAGTGTCAGAAAAAGCAGAATTACATGTTATACATGCTTGGCAATTGCCTGATGAAGATTATTTAAAAAGCTGGGGCCATAACTCTGAAGTTGATCGCCTTGAATTAATCATGAAGCAGAAATTAGATAGACAAAAACGTTTTGATCACTTTATCAACAATCACTTTGTTGATGGCAACTTGCCTATAACAGAATTTATTGAGGGGACTGCTCAAGAAGAAATCCCTAAATATATAGCCGAGCAGAACATTGATCTGCTCGTCATGGGCACGGTATGCCGTACCGGTATTGCTGGACTTTTTATTGGCAACACGGCTGAGTCAATATTAAGTGAAGTGTCATGTTCAGTATTAACGTTAAAACCGGTAGGCTTTATCTCACCGATTAAATAGGCTTTTATTTTAAGATAAAGTTTTTTATAAAAACAAGGCTATGCTCGATGCTGCTACGTTAGCCTAATACCCTGGGGCCTTATGCATGCTAGATACAATCAATAATACTGCCTATAAGCTTTATAAATCGGATCTTGACTAGTTAATAGCAATCAGATGAATGCGATTAATTTGTCGCTTATGATATTTGTAACACATATTACTTGTGCTAAGTTCGCCACGTGGCGCTAAGTTTTCTGATTGGTTTTCAACCGATATTAAGTCGGTTACCACCATGGATTTTTTCATCAAGTTGCTTGAAATTATCGACAAAGCAGTGAAAAAATCAGTGAATAAGCTAGCAAAAATTACAGGCTTAACATAGCGTAAACTGTTTGATAGCAGCTATCGAAAGGTCAGAAAAAAGCATTGGAATTTTTTATTGCGGATTTACCAGTTAAGAAACAGGGCTTAAAATAGGATTTTAAATAGGTAAAAACTTCCTTGTTTAGGTCTGAAAATAACTAAAATACTAAGTACCAAACACTTATATTAGCAAGAGTGTAGAGGATTACTCAGCATATTCATGAGCTTTTAAAACCTCTAATGAGACGACTTTTAGCGCTTTTTGGTTAGTTGACGCAAGTATAATCGGTGGTGCAACCTTGTCTGTAATCGCTTGATACCAGCGAACAGCGCACAAACACCATTTGTCACCCGCTTTTAAGCCGGCAAAGTTATACATATGATTAGGCGTGATTAAATCATTACCTTGTGCCTTTGAAAATTGTAGGAATTCGTCGGTCATAACCGCACAGACACTATGGTTACCAAAATCATTTTCGGGTACATAACAGAACCCTTTTCGGGTGAAACCCGTATTACTACAACATAACTCTAAACGCGTGCCTAATACATTGAATTGATTTTCCATGAATATGCCTTGTGTTAATTAACATTAGATAAAAAGGATAAAATTACCATGCTAGACAAAAGTAAGCTTAATCCCGTCCAAAATGATAGCACTGAACGCACTTCTACCGGTAATTATAGTCCTAAAGAAATCGCCAAATTTGATAAGTTAGCTGAAAGTTGGTGGGATCCAAACGGCCAATACAAAACCGCACTTGAATTTAATCGGGTGCGAGTAGCTTATTTTATAGCGCAAATTTGTAAATTTTATCATCGCGATCCCAACAAGCTAAATCCTCTGCAAGGCTTACATATTTTAGATGTGGGCTGTGGTGGTGGTTTAGTTTGTGAGCCTTTGGCAAAAGCAGGCGCTACCGTGGTGGGCATCGATGTTAGCGAAATGAGTGTTGAAGTCGCAAAACGTCATGCTTTAACATCTCAACTTGATATTGAGTATCGTCACGAGCATGCTCAACACACCAGTACAAACGATGAAAATCGCTACGATGTGGTGATTAATGCTGAAGTCATCGAACATATACCCAACCAGCAAGACTTACTGAAGCAATGTAGTCAATTATGTAAAGTAAATGGCTGTGTCATCATGGCAACGCTCAATCGCACGATTAAATCTTATTTGGTCGCCATTGTAGGTGCTGAATATATTATGCGATATTTACCCATTGGCACCCACAGCTGGCATGCCTTTGTTAAACCTATTGAATTAAATAACATGGCTGCAAACGGGCGATTACAGCTAGTAACAGGCATTGGCATGGCATATAACTTATTCACTAAAACCTGGTGTACAACGTCCAGCCTAGCGGTTAATTATGTGCAAGTATACCGACGTCTATCTACTGATTAGCACGACGAGTTAGCACTTTTTATGCAAATTAGAGTTGACCGATAGCTTCACAAGCTTTGTCGTTATCTTGCGCTAGGTGACTTTTTTCATGGCAAACAGGGGCTACTTATTTGGCTCTGTTGAACAACACCCTTATTCGGTTATAAAGTGAGCTGCTTAAAGCTTTAGCGAGCAAATGAGTATGTTAGCCAAAGCGGCTTTTACAGCTATGCGTTCTAAATAAAGTTGAAAACCGTTAAATTAGGTCGGAAACTGGAATTATTACGTTTAGGTATGAAAATATCTTTCAAAAAATTTAAGTTAACTTTGATCTTGAGTGGACACGGCTGAATAACCATATGGAGTTAACGGCCTCCGGATAGCCAACGTTCCCCATAGATTGAAACATATTTTTTTTGATGGAAGGTTTTGTCATTGAGTCATCTAGGCTGACAGACAACTAAGCTACCAAAACGGTCATACATATAATGGCTTTGGCATGACTTCAAAGTGCGTATTGTTGACGTAACGATTTGAAAAGATTAATGTCTGCTTAGAGCGACCTCTGGACCTTCGCGTATGTAAAGTGAAAGAACTGGTGAACACCCAAAGCGGGTTTGATCGATAAAAATGAGCTATTTTCGGCTGCTGAATTTTTCTACCATACAAGGTAATGTAGTTTATAAGGTCCCATTATATAGTGGTCAAGTAACATTGACCGCTACACATAGGCTTAAAAAGAGTACATCAAATGAAAAAATTAATAACAACATTAGTAGTGTTTATTTGTATTACGATTTCTGTGAAAGTTTTAAGTGGATCGCAGAGTTTTAAAGGTCGTTCGCTGCCGATATCATCAACTGATAATTCAATTATATCGATAGAAGGGGCAGATAGGATCACTAAAACTATGCAAAATCACGTTGATGAAGGGCGGTTACCCGGAGTAATGACGATGATTTCGCATAAAGGCAATATCGTTTACTGGAATGCGCTAGGTATGCGAGATATTGAATCCGAAGATCCACTTGAGCGTGATGACATCTTCCGTATTTATTCCATGACGAAACCGATAACAAGTACAGCAATTATGATGCTTGTTGAAAAAGGTAAAATATCACTGGACGATTCCGTATCAAAATTTATTCCAGCTTTTGAAAACCTTGAAGTATTAGCTGAAGATGGAACACGAAGAGCCGCCAAAAGAGCGATAACGATTAGACATCTTTTAAGTCACACTAGTGGGTTAACATACGGATACTTTGGTGATTCTAAGGTGGATAAAATCTATCTTGCAGCTGATATCTTTAGTGCGAAAAACCTCAATAATTTCGTCAATAACGTCGCGAAGCTCCCATTGCTTTCCCATCCTGGAGAAAAGTGGAACTATAGTGTATCAACGGACGTACTGGGCTTTGTTGTGCAAGTCGTATCGGGTAAGCCATTTGAAGATTTTTTAGCAGAAGAGGTTTTTAAACCATTGGGGATGGACGATACAGCATTTTGGGTTCCTAAGAATAAAATCGAGCGATTCGTAAGTCGCTATCAAATCCTTGATGATAATTTACAGCTAAAGGATTCATTTAAAGATAGTAAATATAAGAGCAAACCTGCCAGAGTTAGTGGTGGAGGCGGCCTTGTTTCTACTGCTTCTGATTATATTCGTTTCGCTCAAATGCTGCTGCAAGGTGGTCAACTTGAAGGCGTACGACTACTTCAGCCCGAAACTGTCGATATGATGCGTTCGAACCAATTGCCAGAATCACATGGGCCAATTACTATTCCAGGTTGGATCCCACCAGCCTATGGCTTTGGGTTAGGTTTTGCCACATTAATTGATCAAGAAATAACTTCAGATGCTGATCATAACGGAATTTTTCGATGGGCAGGAGTGGCAAATACCTTTTTCTGGATTGATCCAGAAGCCGAATTAATTGCGATGGTCTGGACTCAGCTAGACCCGTTTTTGGTCTATGGTCTAGAAAATGAATTTCAAAGTCTCGTCTATCAGGCAATAGAAGAAACGAAAAAAAAAAGTTTAGCGAAATCAAGTAATGCAGAGTAATTTTATCAGTTTACCAATGTCATCTTTGAGCGGTGAGTTCAACTAATGGACGCACAGCTCAGAGGAGTCGATTCTAGTATGATTCTTTATTACTCTCACACAGCAATCAAATGATCGCTGTCAAAGTACACATATTCACTTCCCAATTTTATTTAATACTTTCCATCTTTATTTAAGAAGTTCCTACATTATTTGTAAACCACAACCCGAACGCTTACACATATTTAATTATAGTAATCTGCCACACAAAAAATGAGTTAAAAAGCTTTATGTGTCCATATCTTCGAATAAATCGCATGGTCTTGTTCCGTTATTCTTCCTTTTGGCTCTAATTTTTGACCAAATGCGACAGTACTAAAGATTAGCAATAGAATTGTAGCTAATATTGGCTTTTAGAAACTCTTTCAAGTTATCTTCCTTAAGTGATTTTTTTTTAAGTTATTTATTGAATTAAATTGATGGGCTGAAGTTACAATTCAATTATTTTTACCATACAGCGTCGTAATCGTTCTGCTTAACATCGCAGGAACTACCGAACCATGTGATTCACCATCAAATATTTGCCAACTTAAATCAATGTTTTCATAATCAGCATTTGCAAGAGATGTTTGTAGCTTTTTCATTTGGGAAACATAATATTTTCCATCATTTCCACCAACCGAAATAAAAACTTTAGTTGCTGGTATATCGAAAGATTCATTGAGAGAAAATTGAGAAACTGCTTGGTTCAGTACTTTTTCATTGTCCCAATAAAGGGCGGGACTGTTTATACCAAATCGGGTAAAATACCCATCAGAATTTATCAAACAATAGGCAGCAAATAATCCTCCCTGCGAGTGTCCTGTAATACCTCTATCGGCATTGGTTTTATAATGTTTGTCAACAAAGGGGATGATTTCGGTTTTAAGACTAAGTATAAACTTATCAGCGCCACCAGATTTTAATTCTCCTTCTGCCAACCCCATATTTTTTTCTAAGGCTCTTTCTCTAGGATTGTTAATTGTTGGAGTATAATCGTAGAGTCTGTTTTTTGCCCAACTTTGTAGGTCCAATCCAGATCCAATGCCTACAATGATGACTTCTTCGAAAGATCCTATAGTATCTAATATGCTTTTTGTTCCTAAGATTAAATTAAAGGCATATCTGCCATCCAATACATATAACACAGGGTAAGAAATTGTATTTTTTGTCGAATAACCTTCAGGAAAAGAGATGTACAATTGATAGTCTTTTGCCATTAACTTAGAGGTTATTATATGGTCTGGTTTTAGTATTCTTTCTTTTGGCTCCAATTTTTGACCAAATACGGTAGTACTAAAAATGAGTAATAATATTGTGGTGACTATAGGTTTTAAACATTCTTTCAAGTTGCTTTCCTTAATTTATTTTTTTAAAGTTATTTATTAAGTTAAATTGGCTGGCTAAATTTAGCCAGAATTAACGTTCAAGCCCTTGATAAATAGTAAATTTAATGACTTATATCTTTAGTATATTTTATCCTATCATAATTTATACAGTTAAGCTTTAACATTAGGCATGGCAATATCGTGAATCTTTTAATATAAAACAATAGCTTGACTGAAAATTGTTACTCTTATCTTATCCTCCCTTTGGGAGTTGTAGACTGACCCCTTCACGTTTCGGCATATCACTTACCTAGTCGATACTTAAGGCCAGATTTACTCACGCACTATAACAATTGATATTATGATGCGTAATATCAATTGTTTAACGGATTAGTTTCGTGTTTTCTATTTATTACAAAGACTTCTTAGTAATAAATCTTGAGTTATATAATTGAAATCAATTTTTTAAAAATGTTCTTAGTCTTAAATTTAATGATGACTATATTCGTATCAAAGCGACCATAAAATCGGATGATTTTAACCTAAGAATTAGGTCGGGTTTGTGGCAAAAGTTAGCGTTTCAAGATGACTTGCTACGGACAGCTAAGAGCGATCAATAGACGATCAGAGACGACGACTTCTATAACAAGTTTACTGAGTTAGCGGTCACTCACAAATAACTTAAAACACTTGATGATATTTTCATGTTAATCCGACCCCGAATCCGACATAAATGGCCTATGTTATGTGTTCAAATCTGTTTCTATTTTAGAGCCTAAACCCAAGCGTAATGCATTGACGATGGCAAGAATATCAATCACTTCCTGCAATAAAGCACCGGCAACAGGTGTGATGTAACCCGCTGCGGCAAAACCCATCGCAATGACACTTAATGTCATGCCACCAATCGCACTTTGCAGCACAATTCTGCGCATGGCTGAGGATATATGAAGTAGTTCATCGACCTTCTCCAAGGTGTTTTCCATGATGACTGCACCAGCTGCTTCAGCAGTCACGGAACTATGTTGACCAAACGCAATACCCACAGTGGCGGATGCTAGTGCGGGAGCATCATTGATACCGTCGCCCATGAATAATGTGGGCGCTTTAGCAGTTTCCCTCCGCACAATGGCAACTTTTTGCTCAGGGTTCTGCGATGCCAGAGTTTCTTCGATACCCAGTAAATCGGCTAGATAGGTCACTTCTGATTCGCGATCACCCGATACCAGCATGACCTTGTTGAATTGGTGTGAAGGCCCAAGATGGTTAATGAATGATTTGCCATCCGCACGTGGTGTGTCACGGAAGCGGAAGGTGGCAACATAGTGGCCGTCCATCATAATAATACATTCCAGCCCTGCCGCAGTTGGGGGAAGTGTGTTGGCAATGTCTGGTGAGTCTTTCAGGAGTTTTTTACGATGGGTTACACAAATTTCATGGCTGTCGACGGTGCCGACAAGCCCTTGCCCTGGTTTTTCAAAAACGCTGACAGCTTCCATCAATGCCAGACTGTCTTTTTCTGCCGCCTGAATAATCGCATTAGCGAGTGGATGTTTGGAGTAACGCTCTAGACTAGCAGTCTGTTGCAGAATTTTATCCCGTGTAATACCATCTACTGAAATAATTTCTGTCAACTCTGGCTTGCCGTAGGTTAGCGTGCCAGTTTTATCAAAAATGGCTGTACGGCAGGTTGGTAGAAGTTCCAGCACAGTAGGGTCTTTGATAATGATTGCTTGCCGTGCCGCCATAGAGATCGCGCTAATCAATGTGATGGGAATGGCAATTAGCAACGGGCATGGCGTTGCAACCACCAACACTGCCAAAAAACGCGTTGAATCTCCGGTCAAATACCATGCAGCCAAGGCAAATAATAAAGCAAGTGGCGCAAATACAGCGCCGATCTGATCACCAATACGGCGCATGCTCGGACGTTTCTGCTCTGCCTCCTGCATAACTAACATAATTTGGGCATAGCGGGAATCATTCGCCAGTTTTTCAGCACGAATTACGATCACCGCTTCACCATTAATGGCACCAGACAATACAGACGTACCCGGTGCCTTAGATACTTGATAGGGTTCACCCGTGAGATATGATTCATCCATCGAGCCGTTTCCATCAATGACTACGCCATCCACTGGTGCAGTTTCATGCGGAAAAATCACAATTTCGTCGCCAATAGCAATATCGGCCAGCGCAATCTCTTCCACCTTTTCGCCGCGTCTTCGGTGTGCTGTGGAGGGCATGCGCTCTGCCAGTGCAAGTAACACTGAGGATGCCTTACGCATGGCGTAAACCTCCAACGCCTGACCACCTGAAAGCATAATAATAATCAGCACAGCGGCAAGGTATTCATCCAGCCATGCGGCAGTCACCAACGCCAGAACGGCAAGCAAATCAGCGCCAAAATCAAGATGCAGAATCTTAAGCATAATTTGTAGCACCAACGGGATGCCACCGATGGCAATAACTATGAGTAATGGAATATCCGCAGTATTAGCCACGCCGACAGGGGGAAGAATGCTCCAGCGGAATGCAAAGTGCAGCACTACTGCAAGCAGGCTCAAAATCAATAACGCCCAATGCCAATAAGAGGCTGAGGGTAGTAATGCTCGTTTCATCATATTTGTTATCCATCATTTTACTTTCAATCGGGCAACTGCACTCTTACTTCTCCGTCTAGCACAAAAGCATCTTTTGCATGCATTTGATTTGATTTGGGCCAGGCTTTACTGATTTCATGTTCGCCTCAGCTATTAAGTCAGCAAAGTGGCAATAGTTACGATAATCAATTAACTTAGATTTTTATTAGCTAGCGGAAAATGTTAACGACACTGCTAATTTGATTTAAAGTTAAACATTCTTTTCCAAATAGCTTTTCCACAAACCGTATGAAGTAATACCGCACCTAAGTGTAAGGCTAAGAAAAGTGGAATTAATGACTCTCCCACCTCATGAATTTCTTCTACCAATTCATAAACATCACTCTCAACACCTGGCCCTAGGATAAATAATGCAGTTCCCGTAAATGACATCCATAAGAAAACCGAGAGACCAAATGCATGGGTAAGTCCTGCTAACCCCTGATGACTATCTCGTTCCGGTATTTTTAAGCTTATAAGTGTATATAAATCTTCTATAGCGAATTTCCATTGCTGTTTAGAAAAAGGTGACCACCCTTTGAAAGATAATATTTGCGATGATGTAAACCCAATCAATATTCGTATAAGTACTATAGAAGCTAATGACAACCCTAAATAACTATGTAATAAATAGCCTAAGGAAGCGCCACCATCTTCTGCTAGCTCACCAGTAAGGAAAGCTGCTATCCCAAAAAATGCTAGACCTAAATGAATAACCTTTGCATATGTTGGATATATAGTTTTTTCATCACTCATAACATGACTCCAAATCTTTAATTAGTCTGTTTTGTATTAACTAATATGTTCGGTGTAAAAAAAGAATAACATTAGCCTTAGGTAACAATAATAAATGTTCTTATTTAGGTCATTCACCCTATATATTGTCAACGAAGAAACCACAATATTTATGGGTGAATACCTTTACTGACAGCTGTAGCGCAATCTTGTGCTATTTAAACAGGTCAGGTTTTATTGCTATAAAATATGATCAGTACAACTCTATCGAATACTTCTGATTTTTTCTCTGATCTAAATCAGTGAATATAATAGATAAATTTGTTAGAACTAACTTTTGTAAATAGGTTATTTTAAGGACTCAATAATGGGTATTTTTGAACGCTATTTATCTGTTTGGATTGGCTTAAGCATAATGTTTGGTGTTGTTTTAGGGTTATGGCAACCTGACGTTTTTCAAACTTTTGCCAACCTAGAAATTGCTCACGTTAATATTGTAGTAGCAGTTTTTATTTGGGTGATGATCTACCCTATGATGGTTCAAATTGATTTTTCAGCGATAAAAAATGTAGGGGAAAACCCTAAAGGATTGATATTAACAATCGTTATTAATTGGCTGATTAAACCTTTTACCATGGCGGCCTTAGGGTGGATATTCTTTAATTTTCTATTTGCTGATTTAGTTGACCCTGCATCAGCGCAAGAATATATTGCAGGTATGATTTTATTAGGTGTAGCACCCTGTACCGCAATGGTTTTTGTTTGGTCACAGTTAACCAAAGGTGATCCTAACTACACTTTAGTGCAAGTATCGGTAAATGACGTGATTATGGTCTTTGCTTTTGCTCCTATATCAGCCTTCTTACTAGGTGTCAGCGATATCCAGGTACCATGGGAAACCTTACTTATTTCTGTAATACTTTACGTATTACTGCCTTTGATTTTTGGTGTAATAACCCGAAAAATGCTGAATAAAGAGAAAGGAGAACAAGCATTAGAACATTTTTTATCGCTATTAAAACCTTGGTCTGTTATCGGTTTATTAGCAACGGTTGTTTTGCTGTTTGGTTTTCAGGCTAATACCATAATATCGGAGCCAGAAACCATCGGCTTAATTGCAATCCCCTTAATGATTCAAACCTACACTATATTTATTATTGCTTACTTGGCAGCAAAATGGATGAAACTACCACATAACATTGCTGCGCCAGCCAGTTTAATAAGTACATCTAACTTCTTTGAGTTGGCTGTAGCGGTAGCCATTTCACTTTTTGGCTTACATTCAGGTGCTGCTTTAGCGACAGTTGTAGGGGTACTCGTTGAGGTTCCTATTATGTTGTCTTTAGTTGCATTTATTAATAGAACACATCATTGGTTTAAATAAAATTTATGTTGTCTGTATAGTCTGAAGCTGACTTTCATAAGTTGAGATGATTTATGTTGCCAATCTGCACCAAAAAGTCAGGTTCCAATTTTATTTGGAATGTTTTTGATACTTTTTTAATAAATAAGGCTTGCATGAAGGTTTTTTTCGATCTTTATTTAGCTTCTACAACTGCGGGTACCTAGTGTTCAGCGATTTTTTTGTCGGCCGGACTTTAGTCCGTCAACCGTTGAGTTGGCAATTAACTGGATGAGAAAAAATTTAACTTTCATTTAACCTGATGGACTAAAGTCCACCCTACATCGATCATGTCTAAGTGTGATCATGCGCGTTGAATTTTTTTGTGATACAAGGTCGGACTTTAGTCCGTCAACCGTTAAACGGGTGGTTAACATCATGGGATCACAGCTATCTACAGCAAGTAATATTTTTTTCGCATTTAAACCAAAAACAGGTCAAATTTCATTTAACCTGTTGGACTAAAGTCCAACCTACATAATGCCTAAGGGTGATCATGCTGCGTTGAATTTTTTTGTGATCTTTTGTAGGTCTAACTTTAGTCCGTCAACCGTTAAGCTGGCAATTAACTTAATGGGCAAAATATAAATAGCCAGGTATTATCCGACTTAATCTATATCGTGTAGCGGCCACAGAACAATGTAGTCTTCAAAATCTTCTAATTGAACCTCGTTATCTTTAACAATTTTGCCACGAACTGACATGCCCGCCTGATGCATAGCTGATTTTTTACCCTTGTGTAACAGCGGGTGCCAAGACGGCATACCTCTGCCCTCTTTTAAGCGACGATAAGTACAACTTGTTGGCATAAAAAATACATCATCTAAGTTATCTTGGGTTAACTGCACACAATCTGGCACAAGCTCAGTACGTTGCTCGTACTTAGAACATTGACAACTTTTATCATTAAGTAAATGACAAGCAATGCTCGAGTAACTCATTTGCTCGCTTTCAGTAATATGCGTTGTCGGCATCAGATCCATTTCGTCTGTGGTGCTTTCATCGTCAATAAATTTATGTAAACAGCACTTAGCACAACCGTCACATAATGACTCCCATTCGGGTCTGCTCATTTCATCTAATGATTTGGTTTCCCAAAAACGTTCGACCGGCATTTTTTTTGATTTTATTATCGAACGGTTACTTTTTTTACTCATAGGGCTAATTATCGCTGTTTATTACTTTCTATTATTTTTTAATACGTGCTATCTAATACTTTCTTTTTAATACTTTTTATTGAATAGGTGGATATTTAATCTGATCTGATAAATGTCCAACTGAACTGACAAAGTAATAAGATAAATTCCAATGCATCAAGCTTTTATAGTTGTTGTAAGCCAAATAAGCACGGCCTTTTTCGTCATCAGGAAAAACTAAGGCGGCTTTAATATCCACTACAGGTAAGTTAGTACCGTCGCTGCGTCGAATGCCTAAAGCTTGCCACTGTGCCAAGGTTTTTTCACTGTTAGCCCAAGCTTTTAACCAGTTTTTACGACCGCCAGTATTTTTAGGAATAGCTAACGAGGTATCAAAATCACTGGGTAGTTTAACTTGGCGGCCCCAAGTAAGTTGATCACTCCAACCTTGTTTTTTCAAATAATTTGCCATTGAAGCAAAAACATCAGCTTGGTTAGCCCAAATATCTTTTTTGCCATCGCCATCACCATCAACGGCATAGCCGACAAAAGAAGTGGGTATAAACTGATTTTGCCCCATAGCACCGGCCCAAGAGCCTTTCATGTTGACACTATCAATATGGCCCTCTTTTAATATTTGTAACGCGGCCCAAAGCTGCTTTTTAAAGAAGACTTCGCGGCGTCCTTCATAGGCTAAAGTTGATAACGCAGAAATAACATTATAGTTACCCATTATTTTGCCAAAGTTAGTTTCTAGGCCCCAAAGCGCGACGATAAAACGCGGTTGCACACCGTATTCTGCCGCTACTTTTTTTAGCAGCACTTCGTGTTCTTTATATTTTGCTCTAGCACGCTTTATTTTCCAATCGGGTAAGCGTTTTGGTAAATAAGTATCAAGTGTTTCAACTGTTTCAGGCTGATTACGATCGGCTTTTACCGCACGTTGGTGAAACACAACATTAGCAAAAGCTTCATCTATTAATGCTTGCTCAAAGCCCTTAGCTAGCGCCTCTTGCTTGAGCTTAACAATATATTGCTCAAAGCTGACTTTAGTTTCTGACGTTGTCGGTGCTTTGTCAGCAGCAAAACTAGTTTGTGAACATAAGGCTAAACAAAGTGAAAGTAATAATATTTTTACTGATTTTATCGCTTTGATAGAGCACATTATGATTCATCTCCTTGACTACCATCACTACCTTGCATATTAACCTTGTGCGCTTTTAACATATCTTCTTCCTGCGGTGTTAGTTGCAAGTAATAACCTTGTTTGGCTAAACTTACCTTTACTTTATCAAGGTCAGAAAAGCCCAGCTTCACTTTTGTTGCAAGGTTAAGCACAGTCACCATCACGGGCTTACCAAACATTTTCATCAAGGCTTCAGGCACATCAGAAAAATCATCTCGTTTATTAATAAAGAGATAGGTTTGTACTTTTTTGGAACTTTTATAAACACTACACAGCATAATGGAGACCTATGATTAAAAATGGGTTATGAAAGTTTGCTAACTTGGCTTTATCTTAGCAAGCTTTGAGTAAAGTTATCATCACAAGACGACAGCGTCTTTACTTGTTATATGATGTTTACTCAGCGTAATTCAAGCATCAGTTATTGAAAGTCATTCTCAACAAATGCTAGCAATTTATCACCTAACAAGGGCTTACGCCAACCGCGCATAATATCAACCATGTTGGGGTTGTTCTCTGCATCATTGAGCTTAAAATGCCAAGAAAGAAATTGATTGATTTGTTTTTTAGACGCTAAGTTCTCTGTCAGTAAGTTGGTTTGTGTACTTAATTCGTTAATATAATTTTTAACTTTTTTAAAGTTCTGTTTATACCCAGGATATTCGTCAAGACGAGTAATTTGCTTAGGTAATTTAATATCTTGTGCTTCAGCTACACGTTTTAATACCGTCAGCATAGCATTACCTTTATGGCGAATATCAAGTAATTCAACACCTTCAATGCTCGACATAGCACCGACATTACTGGGGTTAATTTGCGCTAAGGCCAATAAAGTATGATCTTTGGCAATAAAGCCAATGGGCCGATCTTTTAGTTTAGCTTGTTGATAGCGCCAAATGGTTAATTGCTGCAGTCGATAAAGTTGCGGTGGGTTTAAACGCCAAGCCATTTTAACATTGAGATACAACTGGCTTTCATCAATGGCTTTGAACTTACGTTCAACCATGACATCACTTTCTTCTTTTACTGCCGCCAGCCAACCAGACTGTTCAATATCTGCCATTAATCTAGGCAGAATATCAAACAAGTGCTCAACATCAGCCGCTGCGTAACTCAGTTGCTTTTGTGTTAGCGGCCTTTTCATCCAATCGGCTCTAGATTCAGACTTGTCCACTTCTATACCCGTGTAATGCGCGATCATAGCGGCATAGCCCATTGATATACCATGACCTAAAAATGACATTATAATTTGGCTGTCAATTAAGTTTAAAGGCTGACAGTTACCAGCGGTAAGAAAAACTTCAAGATCTTCGGAGCAAGCATGCAGCACTTTTTGCACATTCGGATTTTCAAGTAATTGCCAAAAAGGCGATAAGTCTGGCAAAGCGACTGGGTCAATTAAGGCTAAGGTTTTACCGTCGTTGATTTGAATCAGTCCTAATTTTGGATAGAGCGTTCGTGTACGCACAAACTCAGTATCGATAGCCAGTACACTTGCTTGGGAATAGCGTTGACAAACTAGATGTAATTGCTCGGAGTCTTCGACATAAATTCTTTCAAGAGTTGCTTGCACGTAATATCCTATATAAACCAAATACTAAGAAAATCGCTTGTTGTTACATTGAAACGTTAACAGCGGGTAATGGGAAGTTGCATTATACCAATTTGACTCATTAAGTTTGACTCATTAAGTTTGACTCATTAAGTTTGACTCATTAAATGATCAGCTTGCTCATCAGGAAAAATGGATAAATACGAGGCCTAAAATTTAGTCAGTAGTTATTGACCATATAAATTTTATAACGCGGTAGCTTGTCATTTTAACCATTAAAAATAAGCAGATAATTAATCAACTTGGTATTAAGCGTACCATAGCCTATTTTCTCATTGTTTTCTAACGATTGCTAAGATGATATTTAATGGCTCAGCACAAATAAAAATGACAAGTTCGAGAGTTAATTGAACTTGTCATTTTTTTCAGCACTAGCTTTCAGCACTAACATAGTACGATTTTTAACGTTTACGTCTAGTGGCTTGTTGGCTGCGGTGTTGATGTTTTTTAACTGAACGACGAATTCTGCGACTTTTCGCGTTATCCATGGCTTTTTCGTCAACCTTAACTTTACTTTGTGTTTCAGGGACTAAATCAACCAGTGTTCTGTAGTAGTTAACATCTTTTAAGTTTAATTCTGTCCAACCACCTAAAGGTAACTGACGCTTCATTTCCATGTCACCGTAGCGAACACGGATCAAGCGGCTTACTTGTACATCTTGGCTTTCCCACAAACGACGAACTTCACGGTTACGTCCTTCAGATAGCACAACATGGAACCAATGGTTACGACCTTCACCACCTCGGTAAGTAATTTTTTGAAACTTCGCCGTGCCATCTTCTAGTTTTACCCCATGGCGCAAGGTTTGTAACATGGCTTCATTAACGTCACCAAATATACGGACAGCATATTCACGTTCAACCTGTTTTGAAGGATGCATTAAACGATTGGCAAGCTCACCATCAGTGGTAAAAAGTAACATGCCTGAGGTGTTAATATCCAAACGACCTACCGCAACCCAACGACTACCATCTAACTTAGGTAAACGGTCAAACACTGTTGGGCGACCTTCGGGATCTTTGCGGGTACACATTTCACCTTCTGGCTTGTTGTACATCAGTACCCGGCAAAAGTCTTCTTCTAGTGCCTTAAGCTTAATTTGATGGCCATCAACTCGAATAAGTTCATTGCCTTCAACACGATCGCCTAAATAAGCGGTTTTACCTTCAACACTCACACGACCAGCGCTAATGTAGGTTTCCATTTCACGACGTGAACCAGCACCTGCTCGTGCTAATACTTTTTGTAATTTTTCAGACATAGGTCTTAACTCTCTTACGTCAGTAACTTCACAGATAACAGGGTATAAAACCGGCTACTATTACGTCTCTGTCTCTTTAAGTTTAGGGTAAATAACCCCGGTGTTTAGTTTTTCTAATGGTGCTTATAGCTAAAGTGTTACACATGTTAACTAGTAAAATCTGCCATCGGCATGAGCTCTGGCAATTGGTCGAGTGATGTTAGCGAAAAGTAATCAAGAAATTCTTGCGTACTTGCATACAATACAGGTCGACCTGGCACTTCCTTATGACCTACCGTTTTAATCCAATTTCTTTCCGTTAATGTCTTAATGATTTGACTACTAACACCAACACCGCGAATGTCTTCTATTTCACCACGGGTTATCGGTTGTTTATAAGCAATTAACGCTAATGTCTCTAAAATAGCACGTGAGTATTTCGGTGCTCTTTCTTTATATAAATGCGCTAAATCATCACTAAGCTCTGTGGGTGTTTGAAAACGATAGCCTGAGGCTACTTTATTAAGCTCAACACCACGACCTTTATAGTGGGCCTGAATGGTAATGATTATATCACGAATACGAAGATTACTAATACGATATTCAATTAAAAAATCACGTTTAAGTAATTGCACTGACAACGGCTTATCGGCAATAAATAATGCAGCTTCAACCAAGCGTTGTAGCTTGGCATCATCGATGTCTTTGTGGCGTATTTTATCGGTTATCATTGCGGCTCATCTCACCCTTAATTCTTTTATAAGTTCTTTTATAAGTTCTGTTATAAATTTTGCTATAAGTTCTGCTGTAGGTTTTGCTAGCACTGAGCATGCCGAGGAAGACAAACGCGTATTTCACCATAAACTTGCGTTTGAACACACTCGATCAACGACTCTTTGATGAGTTCAAGAATGGCTAAAAATGTGACCACAACGCCTTGCTTACCCTCTTTTACGGTAAATAAGTCGCTAAAATTTCGATAAGCTTGCTCATTTTTAGTCTGTGTAAGCCTTGCCAAAATATCTGCCATACGCTCTCTAGTCGATAATGACTCTTTATGAATATGATGATGTTCATAAGCTTGGGTGCGTTTTATGACACCTTGCAGGGCCGTTACTAACTCAGCTAAATCCACTTGGCTATTCAGTATTTCAGGAATAAAGTTTTCGGCTAACTCAACATTGGCAACAAAATTATCGCGGTCAACTCGCGGTAATTCATCAAGGTTTTCAGCCGCTTTTTTGATCACTTCATACGCTTGTAATTTTCTAACCAATTCGGCTCTTGGATCACCCTCGTCTTCTGTAACGGCTTGTTTGGGTAATAATAAGCGTGATTTAATTTCGGCTAAAATCGCTGCCATAAGCAAATATTCAGCGGCTAGTTCCAACTTAATATCTTTCATTAAATCGACATAAGCCATATATTGCGTGGTAATAGGGAAAATAGGTAGATCTAGAATATCAAATTTTTGTTTGCGAATTAAATACAGTAAAAGATCGAGCGGTCCTTCAAACAACTCTAGAATAACTTCTAAAGCGTCAGGGGGAATAAATAAATCTTGTGGTTTCTCAATGATGGCCTCACCGCGTAACAAGGCAAAGGGTAATACTTGCTGCAACATAACACCAGACGCTGGACTATTACCTTGCGTAATCTTATTAGATAATTTATCTGTACTATCGGACATCAGTAGCTTTCAACATTAAAGATTTTTGTTTCATAGATTAGCGGGTAAAGGCTCATGTTCAAAAAATCATGGTTAATCGTTAATTATGCTAAGCCATTTTATTGAAACGGTGTTGGATCGCCTTCACCAAAACGAATGATTTCAACTTCATCATTAGAAAAATCAACCACAGTGGTTGGCTTTTCACCTAAATGCCCACCATTCATAATCAAGTCAACCTGGTGTTCTAAAATATCGCGGATATGCTCAGGGTCAAATTCTGCGGTTGCATCACCGGGCATGATCAAGGTAGTCGACATGATTGGCTCACCTAATTCAGCTAATAATGCTTGGGCAATATTATTGTCAGGTACGCGAATACCAATAGTTTTACGCTTTGGGTTTAATAACCGTTTAGGGACTTCCTTTGAGCCTTTAAAAATAAAGGTATAAGGCCCCGGGGTGTTATTTTTCAGCAAACGAAAAACACTGTTTTCAACACGAGTATATTCTGACAATTCTGATAAGTCGCTGCACATTAAGGTGAAATTATGATCTTTATTAATATCTCTAATATTACAAATTCGCTCTAAGGCTTTTTTATCACCGATATGACAGCCTAAAGCGTAACCAGAGTCGGTTGGATACACAATAACGCCACCTTGGCGAATAATGGCCGCCGCTTGTTTCATTAAACGACCTTGCGGGTTATCAGGGTGAACATAAAAAAACTGACTCATAATGAGCTCCAACTAAATAACAGGTTTATCATGAAAAGGTGGCGTTAAATTAAGTGATTAACTACCAACCACTAAAATAGAACATTAACTCATTGCTTGTGTTTGCCAAAGTTGCCAAATAGGTTTGGCTTGCTCAGGCATCACTAAATTTCGCCCTAAGTCACTCCAGCGACTTGGTTGATGAAAGTCAGATCCCATCGAAGCATGTAAATCATATTCTGCACAATAGCTTAACATTATTTTACGCTGTTCGTTGTTCATTTGCGGCAAAACCACCTCTAAACCATCACCTTGTGCCGCTTTAAAATCAACAATTAAGCGCCGTAACCATTTAGCGGTTAAGTCGTACCGGATCGGATGCGCCATCACAGCAACACCACCTGCAGCATGAATAACGGCTACGGCTTCTTCGATACTACACCAATTTGGATTAACATAAGCGCGCTGACCTTTACCAATATATTTATCAAAGGCTGCCTGCATTTTACTCACAATACCCCGGTGCAAAAGTACTTTAGCAAAATGTGCTCGGGTAATAGAACCTTCACCCGCTAATGCTTTAGCTTGACTGTAAACGTCGTTAAAACCGCACTTGGTTAATTTTTCGCCCATCGAAATAGCGCGCGCTTCTCGACGTTGCTGTTGTGCTGAAATTAACGCCTGCAATGCCTCGTGCTCAGTATTAATATGTAAACCAACAATATGAATTTCAAAACCCTGCCATTGCGTCGATATTTCAATGCCATCAATCAAAGTTAATGGAATATTTTTGTCTATAATAGTTTGTTTTGCACTATCAAGACCTTTAACTGTATCGTGATCTGTGATGGCTAATACGTCAATTTGAAAGTTAACTGCCCGTTCTATTAGCTCTTTTGGCGTTAATGCGCCATCAGAGCAATTAGTATGGCTGTGCAGATCAACGCGCAAGTTTGAAAAATCTTTCTCATTTGTAGAATCAGTAGTTGACATCATTACGTGAATCGGTTCTTCTATAGGGACTTAAAACTGCTTAAAACAAGTGCAAGTCGCTAATTAGGCAAGTGAATAACAACGATTTTACTGAGATAAAACAGATAATGATACAAGTAAAAAAAACTATTTCTTTGATTTGGTGGTGGCATAACTCTAGATAACTGGGTTGTGATGTTTACTTGTACGTAAAAACTTCGAAAACCCGCACCCTATTGCGGGTTTTTTGTTTTTTAAATTTTGAATTAATTAACATAACAAGAGAATAACTATGTTGCGCATTAAAGCTAAACGTTGGTTCTTATGGTGGCTTCTGCCTATTTACGCTGGATGACCTTTTTTAAATAGATTATTTGTAGGAATACCCATGAGCAATACCCAAGAAAGTAAAACCGAAAAAACAACCGAACAAAACGCCAAAGCAAATACTGAAACAAATACTGAAACAAATACTAGAAAAATACCGTTACAAACTGCACACGACCATCAAAAGTCTGGTGCTGTCGTTACTATTACTGATACCTTAAGTTATCAAAGTGACCCACTTGCGGTCTTTCACACGCTTTGTGCTGACAAAGAAAACACCCTGTTACTAGAGTCAGCGGAAATTGATAAAAAGCATCAATTGAAAAGTTTACTGCTCACCGATACCGCGGTTAAAATTGTTTGTAATGGTCATATAGTCAGCTTTACTGCCTTAAGTAAAAACGGCGAAAATGCGCTTAGCTTTGCTAAACAAGCCTTAGCATCAGTCGCGTCAATTACCGGTGACAACCAGGCTTTCACCGCAAGTTTTGCACAAGTAACTGAACAACTCGATGAACGTTCACGCCTACTGGCTGTTAACCCATTTCAAAGTTTACGCTTGTTTAATCAACTAAAAAACATCAACAAACACCCGTTCGCCGTATTTCTGGGTGGTGCCTTTGCATTCGATATGATGGCCATAAGTGAGTCGTTGCCCGAAGTTGAGGATAGCGAAAATTCCTGTCCTGACTTTGTTTATTACCTAGCAGAAACGCTGATAATTATTGATCATGAAAAACGCTCAAGTGAAGTGATTACTAACCAATTTACCGGCACAGGTTATGAAACGGCCAAAACGGCCGCATTAGCTAGAATCAAACAAATAAAAGCCAGTTTATGTACTGATATAACAGCAACATTTGAGCTTAAAGCTCCAGACATTAATTCAACAGTCAGTGCAAGTCAGGATAATACACTAAAATGTGACATCGACGATGACGCTTTTTGCCAGATAGTGAATGACTTAAAAGAGAACATTTTAGCCGGTGATATTTTTCAGGTAGTTCCCTCGCGCACCTTTAGCCTGACTTGCTCAAATAACCTTAATGCTTATAAAGCCTTAAAACAGAGTAATCCAAGTCCTTACATGTTTTATTTGCAAGATAGTGAATTTTGTATTTTTGGTGCTTCTCCAGAGTCAGCGCTTAAATATCAACAAAGTAACAGACAAGTAGAAATTTACCCTATTGCTGGTACCCGTCCACGGGGGTTTAATCCTGATGGCAGCTTATCACCCGACTTGGATAGCCGTATCGAATTAGACTTACGATTAGACAAAAAAGAATTAGCCGAGCACATTATGTTGGTTGATTTAGCCCGTAATGACATTGCACGCGTTAGCCAACCTGGCACTCGTCACGTAGCTGAATTATTAAAGGTTGATCGGTATTCCCATGTCATGCATTTGGTTTCTCGTGTCTGCGGTACCTTAGAAGGTGAATTAGACGCGCTGCATGCTTATCAAGCTTGTATGAATATGGGCACCTTATCAGGCGCACCAAAAGTAAAAGCAACCTCATTGATACGTGAAGTTGAAGGCAAGCGCCGTGGTAGTTATGGCGGAGCCGTGGGTTATTTAACGGGTGAAGGTGATATGGATACCTGCATTGTTATTCGCTCAGCATTTGTAAAAAATAAGCGCGCACAAATTCAAGCCGGTGCCGGTGTAGTTTTTGATTCTGATCCGCAATCAGAAACCAACGAAACCCGACAAAAAGCGCAAGCTGTGATCAGTGCGATTAAAGAGGCAGAAGGTAAAGTATTGATAATTTCTCATCAACAAAGGCCTAAAACGATAGTAAATAGCGAAACATTACAGCCGGAGGTTAAATCATGAAATCATCTGACGTTGTAACAGACGCTTTATCTAGCTCTTTACCAGAGTCTCTGCCCGACTCTCTACCTGAGATAGTCATGCTAGATAATCTTGACTCGTTCACCTATAACCTAGTAGATGAATTTCGTTGTTTGGGCTATCAGCACACCATTTATCGCAATACCTTAAGTGCTGACTTTATTTTTAAAAAGCTGCAAGAGAAACAGCAAAGCAACAGCGCAGGTGTTATTCTTGTACTGTCACCTGGGCCAGGTGATCCAACACATGCCGGTTGTTTAATGGCGTTACTCAAACTTTGCGCGGGAACATTCCCTATACTGGGTATTTGCTTGGGACATCAGGCATTAATTCAATATTATGGCGGCGTGATAACGCGCGCACCTGAAGTCGTGCATGGTAAATCATCAAACATCATCCACAACCAATTAGGCGCTTTCAACAATATTGCTAGTCCTTTACCTGTAGCGCGTTATCATTCGCTGGTTGCTAGTGTTATGCCTAAACAATTAACCATGACCGCACAAGTGAGTTTACTGCACAACAATGAAGAAGTTATTTTACCTATGGCCATTGAACATAGCACTGATGCCGCCATTGGCTTTCAGTTTCATCCTGAATCGATACTCACCACATTTGGCACCAACTTATTAGCACAAAGCCTACGTCATTTATCAGCTTTAGCGAATAAAAACCTTTATAAAGCACAGGGGAATACTCATGACAACCACTGAACTTAGTAGCACAAGTTTACAAAATACTCAGGCAGTAAGTAACGATGACATGACTCATAGTGCACTTAATACCTTAGTCGACGGTCATTCATTAACGCAACAGCAAAGCCAAAATGTATTTGAACAGGTGATCAACGGCCATGTTGCCCCTGAACGATTAGCCGCGATACTCACCGCCTTAAAAATAAAAGGTGAAACACCGGCTGAAATTGCCGGCGCTGCTATCGCTATTCGCGCAAATGCTACCGCTTTTCCAAGCCAAACCAACAGCGTTGCTGATTGTGTAGGTACCGGCGGTGACGGCGCAAATACTATTAACATCTCCACTACAGCGGCTATTTTAGCGGCCGCTTGTGGTTTGAAAATGGCCAAGCATGGTAATCGAAGTATTTCCAGTATGTCGGGCTCTGCTGATTTACTAGAAGCCTTAGGTGTTAACTTAACCATGTCACCTGAAGTGGCTAGTCAATGTTTGGCACAAGCCAACATCTGCTTTTTATATGCACCGGCTTACCATAGTGGCTTTAAACATGCCGCTCCTGTTCGTAAAGCCATGGCAATTAGAACACTGTTTAATATTTTAGGCCCATTAGTCAACCCTGCAAAACCCGATATTATGTTACTCGGTGTTTATATCCCTGAGCTAATTAACCCAATAGCTCAAGCCTTATTACTCACAGGTGTTAAGCGCGCATGGGTAGTGCACGGTAGCGGCTTAGATGAAATAGCCTTACACGGAAAAACACAGGTGACTGAGATAAATCATGGCGAGTTAGTTGAAAAAGAAATCTCACCCGCAGATTTTGGTCTAAAAAATTATAGCTTGACTGATATTAAAGGCGGAACACCACAAGAAAATGCCGATATTATTCAAGCCATATTGGCCGGTAAAGGCCAAGAAGCTCACAATAGTGCAGTGGTAATTAACTGCGCGGCGCTACTTTATTTACATCGTGAGCAATTAAATGGCCAAGCAGATACCTTATTATTAGCGGCGCAACATGCTGGGCAAGTGTTGGCCTCTGGCGCCGCAACAAAAACCTTAGCAGACTTAGTTCGACTATCAAATTCCGGAGCAGCAGCATAATGAGTAACATTCTTGAGCAAATCGTCGCTAATCGACGTATTGAGATAGCACAACTAAAAAAAGACCTGCCTTTAGCCAGCTTTATTGATGACTTAGCGCCGTCAAAAAAAGACATGTATCAGGCATTAACACGCACAGCAGAGAAACCGTACGCAGGCTTTATTTTAGAATGTAAAAAAGCTTCTCCGTCAAAAGGAATAATTAGAGCAGATTTTAATGCTGGGGAAATTGGCGTTATTTATGATAAGTATGCCGCAGCGATTTCAGTACTGACCGAACATAAATATTTTCAAGGCGACTTTAGTTATCTCAAAACAGTGAGTGACTTGGTTAGCTGTCCAGTACTGAATAAAGATTTTTTCTTCGACACCTACCAAGTTTATTTGGCAAGACACTATGGTGCTGACGCCATATTATTGATGTTAAGCGTACTAAATGATGAAGAATATAATGAACTAGCAGCGGTTGCTCGGTCATTAAATTTAGCCATTTTAACAGAAGTGTCTGATGAAGAAGAATGTCAGCGCGCCATTACCTTAAACGCAAAACTTATTGGTATTAATAATCGTAATTTACGTGATCTTTCTACCGATATTTCACGTACCTTTGACTTAGCACCCACACTACCGGATGATCGTATCGTTATTTCTGAGTCAGGCATTTATCACAACGCACAAGTAAGAGAACTTGCGCCTGCCGTTGATGGCTTTTTAGTCGGTAGCTCTGTCATGGCTGAAGACGATATTGACCTAGCTTGTCGACAACTGATATTTGGTCACAATAAAGTCTGCGGCTTAACCCGCTCAGAGCATGCGAGTTTTGCTATTGATGCGGGTGCAGAATTTGGTGGCCTTATTTTTGCTGAAAAATCACCTAGATCTATCGATAAAGCTCAAGCAAAAGCCATTATTAACCAAAATCCAAGTATGAAGTATGTTGGCGTTTTTGTTAATCATCCTCAGGAAAAGGTGCTTGAATTAGCGCATGACTTACAACTTAGTGCTGTGCAGTTACATGGCCAAGAAAGCCAAGAATACATTGATAACTTGCGGGAAAAACTGGCCAGTAATTGTCAAATATTTAAAGCATTAGCTGTTGAGCAAACGGTGCCAACACTAGCAAAAAATGTTGACCATATTGTGCTCGACGGTAAAAGTGCTGGTAGCGGACAAACTTTTAATTGGCAAGCGTTAACTGATAGTGAGCAAGACTTATCAACTTGCTTTTTAGCCGGTGGATTAGCACTCGATAATATCACCCAAGCTTGTCAGCAAATGACCAATCAAGAATTATTTGGCTTAGATATCAACTCAGGTGTTGAATCAAGCCCAGGCATTAAATGTCGCGATAAACTGCAACAAGTTTTCGCCAAAATACGGAATTATTAACATGTTAAAAGCAACAACTGAAAATCAGGTTAAAAAAACCTTACCCGCCTACTTTGGTGAGTTTGGTGGTATGTTTGTCGGTGAATTACTGGTACCCGCTTTAGAAGAGCTTGAACAAGCTTTTATTGAATCACAAACTGATGAGGCTTTTTTACAAGAGTTCAATAAACTACTAACAAGTTATGCTGGCCGCCCTACACCTCTAACCTTGTGCCGCAATATTGTTAAAAACCCATTAGTTAAAATGTACTTAAAACGTGAAGATTTACTGCACGGTGGTGCCCATAAAACCAATCAAGTTTTAGGGCAGGCACTATTAGCAAAACGCATGGGTAAAACTGAAATAATTGCTGAAACAGGCGCTGGCCAACATGGTGTTGCTACCGCCATAGCTTGCTCATTATTAGGCTTGAAATGTAGAGTTTATATGGGTGCTGTAGATTGTCAGCGTCAACAACCTAATGTATTTCGCATGCAATTAATGGGTGCTGAAGTTATACCCGTAACAGCGGGTAGCGGCACACTTAAAGATGCGGTGAATGAAGCCTTACGCGACTGGTCAGCTAATTATGAAAACGCGCACTACTTATTAGGTACTGCTGCGGGTCCTCATCCGTTCCCAACTATTGTGCGTGAATTTCAAAAAATGATTGGTGAAGAAGCCAAACAACAATTACTGGCTGAAGAAGGTCGTTTACCCGATTACGTTATTGCCTGTGTTGGCGGTGGCTCAAATGCTATTGGTATGTTTAATGACTTCATCGGTGATGAAGATGTCAAACTTATTGGCGTTGAAGCTGGCGGCAAGGGCACTGATACTTCGCTCCATGGTGCAACCTTAGTGGCTGGCACTAAAGGTATGTTGCATGGTAACTATACCTATATTATGCAAGACAAAGTTGGCCAAATTGAAGAGTCTTACTCTGTATCAGCTGGCCTTGACTACCCTGCTGTTGGTCCACAACATGCACAATTGAAAGATTCTGGTCGTGCGCAATATGTTGCCATAAACGACGATGAAGCGTTAGAAGCATTTCAATTACTCGCACGTAGTGAAGGTATCATTCCCGCATTAGAGCCTTCTCATGCCTTAGCCTACGCCTTAAAAGTAGCAGAGCAAGCGACCGAAGAAACCATTATTTTGGTTAACTTATCAGGTCGAGGTGATAAAGATTTAGCCCATGTAAACGCGATTATATCGCCTGAGACTGCCGAAAAAAGTACGGTAAAGCACAGAGGAGAAGCATAATGAAGCAAGCAACTGAAATTGGCAGTCGTTATGACCAAACCTTTGCAAAATTAGCCACCAAAAATGAAGGGGCGTTTATCCCTTTTGTGATCATCGGCGACCCCAATGCTGAGCAATCCTTTGCTGTGATTAAAGCACTGATTGATGCCGGCGCTGATGCTTTAGAACTGGGTATGCCGTTTTCGGATCCCAGTGCTGACGGTATTGTCATTCAAATGGCAGCACTACGGTCATTAAAAGCCAATACCAATACCGATGTTTGTTTAGATATTTTAGCCAAAGTGCGTGCCTATGCACCTGACATCCCGATTGGCTTGTTACTGTATGGCAACTTAGTCTTTGCCCGCGGCATCAACAATTTTTATCGTGATGTAGCCACTGCAGGTGTTGATTCAGTACTTATTGCCGATTTACCGATACGTGAAAGTGAGCCCTTTAGACAAGCGGCCATAGCCAATGGTGTTGCCCCTATTTTTATCGCGCCACCTAATGCTAGCGAAGCCACCTTAGAAAAAGTTGCACAATATGGCGCTGGTTATACTTATGTTTTGAGTCGAGTGGGTGTTACAGGCACAGAAACCGAAGCAGAAATGACCGGTCATAAACTTATTCATATCTTGGATAAATACCAAGCTGCACCAGCGGTTATGGGCTTTGGTATATCAAAACCTGAACAAGTAAAAGCCGCCTTAGCAACAGGTGCAAGAGGCGCTATTAGTGGCTCTGCCGTTGTTAAAATCATTGAAAAAAATCTTGATGATAACGATAATATGCTTAAAGAGTTAACACAATTTATTAGTGCGATGAAACTGGCTACTAAGCTTTAAGTTAAAAGTTAAAAGTTAAAAGTTAAAAGTTAAAAGTTAAAAAATAGTTT